>JAEYZV010000447.1 GCA_023427865.1 Acidobacteriota bacterium | reverse complement strand
GGGCGCCTGCAACATCGTGTTCGAAGAGGACGTCACGATCAGGCGCTTTCCGTATCAGATTCTGGTCCGGCTGATCGAGCCGCGCACCACGACCGTGACGCGGGTCTTCTTCCCCGGCGATCGGTTCGAAGGCGTCGTTGGCGACCTGAAGGATCGCGTGATCCTTCCCCTCTGGAATCCCGGATTGCTGCGGACGCTGCAGCTCGAGCGCACGCAGGTCGTCGAGCGCGTGCCCATCGACAAGCCGATAAGCGTCGACGGCTTCCGCGATCAGCTGATCGGCCTGGCGGGCAGCCAGATCGGCGTCGAGCGCCGAGTACCCATGGCCGGCACGCTCGGTCTCGGGTACGTGCTGAATCTCGCGCAGACGTGGAACTACGCCGGCCTCACACTCGGCAACCTCGTGTACTCGCTGCCACTCGCGCCCGGCGAGCAGCAGCGGATCGTCGTGTCCGAACGCGTCGCCACCGCGTCGGTGTCCGACATCGAGCGCCTCGACATCGCCGAGAACCAGCACTCGGCGCTGCGAGAGAACACGTCGGCCCAGGCGACGTTCGATTCCGCGTTCGAGGAGCACGTGAACGCGAGCTCGAGCTATCGGAACGAGGCACGATCGTCGAGCTGGGGCGTGGCCGGGGGCGTCGGTGCCGTGCTCGGGCCGGTGGCGCTCGGCATCGGGGGTGGCGGCGGCGGGGGCAAGTCCAGCAACAGCGGCAACGTGACGAGCGCGCTCGACGGCGTCCGCACCTACACGAGCACGGCGACCGAGTCGATGCACCGCGCCGTGGAACGGCAGGCAGCCGCGCGACGGTCGGCGCAGCGGACGTCCATCCGCCTCGCGACCGAGACCGACCGCGAGACGGTGACGACAAAGGTCATCACCAACCACAACAAGGCGCACGCACTGACGATCCAGTACTGGGAAGTGCTGCGCCGCTTCTCGGGCACGACGGTCGTCGAGGGTGTGAACCTCGTGTGCTTCGTTCCGCTCGACGTCGTGCGCTTCCTGCCCGCCGGCCAGCCGCTCGAAGTCACCGACACGAGCCAGGTCTCGACGCGGCCGCAGATCCTGGCGCGCTACGCGCTGCTGCACCGCCACGCCGATGCCGTGCAGCCGAACCTGCCGGGCATCCACCGCGAAGGGCTGCGCCTGCTCGAGGACTTCGCCGCCAACCCGCGCTCGGTCGTCGACTTCACGACGGCGTCCGACGTCATCCAGTTGTCGCTGCCCGGCACCTTCATCCCGTACGAGCGGGTGTGGGTGGACGTGCTCGTGCGCGGTGGCCGACGCCTCGGCCCGGTGGCGCTCGAGTCTACGCTGACCGCGTTCGCCCCGAACAGCTTCGGCACGCGTGCCGAGGTCATCGCGCACCTGAAGCAGACCCGCCGCAGCGTGACGACGCTGACGGCGATGGTCGGGGCCATTGCGCTCCCGGAAGCAATCGACCGGAGCGAGATCGTCGGCTTCCAGATCCGCCGTGCGTTCGACACGCTGGACCTGCAGCTCGACCCGGCCAAGAACCCCGAGTACCTGGCGCTGAAGGGCCTGGAGAAGTTCATCGACATCCCGCTCTCGCTGTTCCAGTCGTCGCTCCGGCTGACGCCGGCCGAACTCGAGCGCGAGGTCGGTGGCCCTCGCGTGGGCCCGCTCGTCGCCCGCATCAACAACGCCGGCGACTCGATTGCGGCCGCCGGAATCACCGTGCCGACCGAGCTGCCGGCGGGCGGTCTGCCCGTCGCGGCGCTGGAGCGCGAACCGGTGCTCGCCTTCCGCGAGTTCATGAAGATCGAGCGCACGCTACAGCACGTCGTGCGCAACACGCTGACCTACTCCAAGGCGGTCTGGACGTCGCTCACGCCCGAGGAGCGCGTCGTGCTGCTCGAGGGGCTGACGATCGGCCTGCCAGAAGAGGGCCTCGACGCCGACGGCTTCACCGATCCGAGCCAGCACGTGCCGCTGCTCAACTGCGTCGCCAACCAGGTGCTGGGGTTCTACGGCAACTGCATGATCATGCCGTTCGCCATCCCTGCGGCGCTCGCCGTGAAGCTTGCCGGCGAGCCCGACCCGGATGGCGGCGAGGTGAAACCGCTGACGACCGGCAGCGTGCAGGACGCGCTCACGCAGTTCCACCGGCAGTCGTTCTCGCCTCCCGTGTCGCACTTCACGCTGCCGACCCGCGGCGTGCTCGGTGAAGCGGTGCTCGGGCACTGCCCGTCCGCCGAGAAGATCGATCTCACGCGGTTCTGGAACTGGCAGGACTCGCCGGCCGACGAAGCGACGGCCATCGGCAACGTCGGCCTGCGCGCCAACAGCCTCGCGCAGCTGCAGGCGCCGTCGACGCTTGCCGGGCTGCCGACGATCATCAACAACGTCGCCGGGGAAGGCCCCGGCCTGACGCCGGGCGGGCTCGTGCAGCAGCTGGCGGCGCGGGCGCCCCAGGCGCAGGACTTCTCGACCGACTTCCTCGGCCAGGCTGCCCTCACGACGCTCGGGCAGAAGACGATCGAGAGCGCCGAGTCGGCCCGCAAGGACGCACTCGCATCGGCCACACAGTTGGCGGGCAAGGCACTCGACGCCGGCGTCGAGGTGTTCAAGGTCAAGAAGGGCGTCGACAAGGAGGCCCAGGAGAAGAAGGACGCCAAGAAGAAGGAGAAGGAAGAGCAGGAGAAGAAGGAGAAGGCCGAGAAGGAAGCACGCGAGCTCGCCGCGCTGAAGAACCTCAAGGACAACGCCAAGGCCTATCTCGCCGCCGCGAGCAACAAGCCGGACCTCGATTCGGCCATCGCCTTCGCCGACGGGATCCTCGTCGCCCTGAACGGTGGGCCGCTGCCCGCCAACCTCGCCGCACAGCTCTTCAACCTGTACGACGAGAAGAAGGCGACCGATCCCGATGACCGCACGATGGGCAGCAAGGCATGGCTGCGCGTGCTCAAGCTCACGTAGGAGACCCGATCATGGCCGACACAGAGGTCGAACCGACCGATCCTCCCGACCAGGACGAGGCGGTGACGAACCAGGCCTTTGCGGGGGTCATGGACGCCCTCGTGGAGGTGATGCGCGCGGGCGTGCGCCCCGACGTGCTCGAGGCGCAGCGACTGTTGCTGCAACGACTGGCGAACCAGGGCGACGTGTTCCCGTCGCGCATCCCGCTGCCGCGCAACATCACGGAAGTGGGCGGTTACCTGAACCTGCTCGAGCGCGCCGGGCAGACGGGCATGCGCACGTCGGCGATCGCCAGTGCGCTCGGCATCGCCGCGCCCCCCCCGGCGGCGTCCGGC
>JAEYZV010000337.1 GCA_023427865.1 Acidobacteriota bacterium | reverse complement strand
ATCTCGTCCTGAGCGTAGAGCCCGAGCTGGTGCGACCGGCGGCTGTCCTCGGACATGCCGGTGCCGGGGGCGATAGTCTGCATCTGCCGCAGGTGCTCGCGGAACTCGGTGCCCGCGGTGAGACGGTGCCGCGGGTGAAGGCTGCGCGTGATCGTGACCTCGCCCGTGAGCCAGTCTCCCCTGGACTGCTCGGCGAACACGCCCTCGCCCATGACGTACGCGCCGTCGTAGGACAGGCGGTCGTACGAGGCACGGGCGGTCACGTCCGTGCCTCGGACGTCGCCGCGCCAGGTGGACGTCAGCCAGGAACGCTTGTCGATCGTCTGCGAGCCGGGGTCGCTCAGAAGTGTGTCCCACGCGCCGGTCGGAAGGTGTTTGGTGCGGTCCAGGTGTGTTCCCTGCAACGAGAGTCCGCCGATATGCGCCGATGCGAACAGCGTCGTCGCCGTTTCACCGTCCGCGCCGCGACTCATGCCCGGACCCGTCTCGGGGTCGTCGTACTCCGGGAAGCGCAGCAGCGCCGCACCGTCGCTCGTCATGTGCGAGACCGACAGCAGCAGGTCGCGTCGGTCGCCATCGGTCACGCCGTACGACGCGCGGGCCCGCCAGGTGCCGAGACTTGCACTCTCCACGCTGCCCTCCACGCCGCCGATGCCGCCGCCGTGCCTGGTGATCACGTTGATGACGGCGAAGAACGCGCTCGTGCCGTAGAGCGCCGACCCCGGTCCCCGGATGACCTCGATACGCTCGATGAGCGCAATGTCGATGGGGAAGTCGGGGCCGAGCGCCATCGCGTCGTAGAGGTTGTCGTTCACTCGGTGGCCGTCGACCAGGACCAGCACGCGGTTGTTGTAGTCGGTCGGTCGGCCGAACCCGCGTGCACCGACGTACGTGTAGTTGCGGTCGTAGGTGATGTAGAAGCTTCGCGTCGCGCGCAGCACGTCGGCGAGCGTGCGCCAGCCGTACGTGGCGATCTCCTCCGCAGTGACGACCGTCACCGACGATGGTGCTTCGGTCACCAGTTGCTCCCGCCTGGCCGCGCCGGAGACCGTGTCCACCTGGATCGTCATCAGCTCCTCGAGCGATTGTGGTGACAGCGGCGGAGTGTGTTGCGCCTGCACGCCCGAAGGCAGCAGGGGCAGGATCGACACGAACGCACGGCAGGTGAGCAGGCGCACTCTGGACATGGCTTCAGCCGACGATGCGGGCCAGGCGAAGGAGATGGGAGCTGAGGAAGAGGCCGGCGCGCGAGGCGGCGGCGGTGTTGGCATCGAAGCGGATGCGATCGCCGTCCACGTAGACGCCGATGACCAGGCCGGCCTCGCTCATGTCGTCGCCCTCGCCGATCGTGAGGACCGGCCTGGCGCCGACGGCGCGAACGAGCGCCCGGGCGGAGGGGCGTTGCCTCGCCGCGAGCACGACGACCATGGGCAGCATGTCCGGGAGACCCGAGATGCTGGGCAGTTCGCCGACGCCGACGGCACGCCCATCCACCTGGTGGCGGACCGAGGCGTGACGCAGCGCGTCGGCCAGCGCGGGGTCGCCGATGACGAGCACGCTGACGGGGGCGGATGGCGAAGCGCCCCGCCACGTCACGAGCCGCAGCATGCTCAGGATCGTGGCCGCCTTCAGGTGTCGCTCGTTCGCGGTACTCGCGGCGCGGGTGACGGTACCTGCGCTCAGGACGAGCACCAGGACGAGGGAGAGCAACTTGCGGAGAAGCAACATCGAGGACGGGCCCGGGCGATGTTTGCTGCCCGAACCTTCGCTCAATCGGCCGCCGGCCGACGGACTCCAATCACAGGCCGCCGGCGCTCACGGCTGGCGGTGGTACGCCGATTGACCCGAGAGCACTCCCTGTCCGCATGGTCTCCGGTCTGTCCCTCCGCCATCGCCTGACGCTCATCCTCGTGGCCGCCAGTGCCAGTGCATTGGTCCTGACCGGCGTCGGCCTCGTGGCCTACGACACGCGTGTCGCTCGCCGCCATCTCGCGCAGGAACTCGAGGGGGTTGCCCTCCTGCTGGCGACCAACAGCGACGCCGCGCTCACGTTCGGCGATCAGGCGGCCGCGCAGGCGACGCTCTCGTCGGTGTCGGCGCGCGAGGACGTCCTCGGCGCGATCCTGTTCGGGGCCGACGGCCACCCGATCGCGACGTACGGTGCGCCCTTGACCCACTCCGGCACGGTGCTGCCCAGCGGCACGACGTACCACCGCTCCACCATCACCGTGGCGCGAGACGTGTGCAACGAGGGCGGTTGCGTGGGCCGGCTGGTGCTCGAAGGCGACATGCGGCAGGTGCAGCAGCGGCTGCGCAGTGCCCTCGCCATCTTCGGCGGCGCGTTCGTCGCATCGCTCGCGGTGGCATGGGGCCTCGGCGCCCTCCTGCAACGGCCGGTCGTGACCCCCCTGCGCCAACTGGCCGACGCCGCCGCGGAGGTGAGCCGGTCGCGCCGCTTCGATCTCCAGCTGCCCGAGACAGCGCGCCGCGACGAGGTCGGTGTGCTCGTCACGGCATTCAACGACATGCTGCGGCAGATCGACACGCTCTACCGCGAACTCCATGAGCATCGGGATGGCCTCGAGCGCGTCGTCTCCATCCGCACGGCGGAACTGCGCGACGCCAAGGAGCGTGCCGAGGCGGCCAACAGGTACAAGAGCGAGTTCCTCGCCAACATGAGCCACGAGATCCGCACGCCGATGAACGGTGTGCTCGGCATCACCGAGCTCGCCCTCGCGTCCGACCCGTCGCCCGTGCAGCGCGAGCACCTCGAGACCATCCGCCGCTCGGCCGAGGCGCTGTTGTCGGTCATCGACGACGTGCTCGACTTCTCGAAGATCGAGGCGGGCCGGCTCGAAGTCGAAGCGTTGCCGTTCGACCTCGCGTCGACCGTCCACGACGCGCTCGGCGCGCTGGCGCTGCGCGCCCACCAGCGCAACCTCGACCTCGTGTGGGATCAGTCGGCCAGCCTGCCCGCGACCGTGATCGGCGACCAGGGACGCCTTCGGCAGGTGCTGATCAACCTGCTCGGCAACGCCGTGAAGTTCACGCGCGAGGGCTCGATCGTCCTTCGTGTCGACATCGGGCAGGACACGTCAGGCAACGCCCGCCTGCGGTTCGCGGTCTCCGACACGGGCATCGGCATCCCCGAGGAACGCCAGCGCGCCATCTTCGAGGCATTCACGCAGGCCGATGGGTCCACCACGCGTACCTTCGGCGGCACCGGTCTCGGGCTGACGATTTCGGCGCGGCTCGTGGCGCTGATGGGCGGCAGGCTCGAGGTCACGAGTGCGGTGGGCAGGGGCAGCACGTTCTCCTTCGACCTGCCGCTCCGTGTGCCGTCGGGATCGACCAGGCCGCCCGACGTGCCGCCCTGCGACCTTGCGGGGCGAGTGGTCCTCGTCGTCGACGCGCAGCCCGCGTCCCGCGGCATCCTCGCCCAATGGCTCGCGGCATGGGGTGCGGAAGTGCTGGCCGTCGCCAGCATGGCTGATGCGCTGCCGCTCGTGCCGCGCGCCTCGTGCCTTCTCGTCGATCGCGCCGCGCTCGGGGATCCCCACCTGCGGCAGGCGCTCGGCTGGGCCGCGCTGGTGCCGCCCGGTCCCCGCGATCATGGCCGTGTGGGGCCACGCGTGGTGGCGATGCTCTCGACGACAGACACCTCGCCGCCGCTGGAGGCCGACGCGACCACGATCAGGCCGCTCCGCCGGACCTCCGTCGCCGCGGCGATGGCCAAGGCACTCGGCGTGCAGGGGACCGCGTCGACGAATGCCGGTCCCGCCCCGACGACGCCTGCGACATCCCCCGCGCCCGCTCCCCTGCGCGTCCTCGTAGCGGAGGACAACGTCATCAACCAGCGTGTGGTGCAGGGCATGCTGAGCGCCCGTACGCGCGACATCGTCCTGACCAGCAACGGCCGCGAGGCGTTCGAGGCCTGGCAGCGGTCGCACTTCGACGTCGTGCTCATGGACGTGCAGATGCCGGAGATGGACGGATTCGAGGCGGTGGCGGCCATTCGTGCTGCCGAGGCGGCCACGGGGCGCACGCGCGTGCCGATCATCGCGATCACCGCACACGCGATGGCCGGAGATGCCGAGCGATGCCTGGCAGCGGGCATGGACGGGTACGTGCCCAAGCCGCTGCGTCGCGGCGCCCTCGACGAGGCGCTGGCCCGTCTCGGCCTCGCGCCAGATGCCCCGGGGCGTCTCACCGACTCCTGAGCGCAGTCGACCAACGCGTTGCCAGCTGCACGGCAGCCGTGGCATCGTGGGCGGGCTCGACACCGATGGAGGTTCCGATGCGCAGGCTCGCCATCACCGCGCTCGTCGTGTTGCTCTGCGCGGTGGCCATCGTCGCCGTGGCCATGGCCCTGATTGCGCGTCGCCTCGAACCCGCGGCAATGCGCGCCGAACTCGAACGACAGGCGACGGCCGCGCTCGGGCAGCCCGTGGCCATCGGATCCGCGGATCTCGAGCTCTCGCTGCGGCCGCGGATCGTGCTCGCTGACGTAGCCATCGGCAAGCCGGCCGTCGCCACCATTGGTCGTGTGTCGTTCGAAACAGGATTGCGCGCGCTCCTGTCGCGGCGCATCGAGGGCGCGGCCTTGACGGTCGAGGGCGGCCGCCTCCCGGTCCCCCTGCCAGTCCTGTCGCAGCCTGCCGCCGACACGCACGGCGCTGGTGTGCCTCCTGAGAACCCACCGCCGCAGGCGATCGCGATCGTCTCCGTCGACCGCATCCGGCTCAGTGAGATCGACCTCGTCGTGGGCGAGCGCGTCCTCCGGCTCGACCTGACCTCGTCGCTCGCCGGCGATCGTCTGGCCGTGACCGGTCTCCGACTCGCGTCGGCCAACACGACGGTCGACGGACGCGGTGAGATCGAGAGCATCGAGGCGCGGCGGGGTTCGTTCACGCTCACTGCCGACTCCCTCGATCTCGACGAGTTGCTGGCCATCGCGTCCGGCATCAGTGCAGCACCGGCAAAGGCCTCCGGAGCGGATGCCGGCGCCGCCACGCCGATGGACCTCCGGCTGGAGGTCACCGCGCCCCGCGGCCGCATCGTCGGCATCCCGTTCTCGTCGCTCGCGGCATCGATCGCGCTCGGAACGGGTGCCGTCACCATCGATCCCCTGAAAGTGCAGGTGCTCGGGGGGGGAGTATCCGGCACCGCGCGTGTCGCCACGGACGTGTCGCCGGCGACGCTCAGGCTGGTTGGCGATCTCGCCGCCCTCGATGTCGCCGCACTCGCGGCGCAGGCCGGTGTCGAGGGCGTGATGACCGGACGTCTCGGCGGGCACGTCGACCTGCGGGCGCAAGCGGGCGCGCAGGCCGTGGTCTACCGCACGGCGGCAGGCGAAGCCAGGCTTGCGATCAGCGACGGTACGATCCCCGGTCTCGATCTCGTCGGGCCTGTCATCCGTGCGACTGGCGGCCGGTCGGGCGGTCCTTCGGCCGGGACGGGCAGCAGCCACTTCAGCAGTCTGCAGGGCACCTTCTCGCTGGCCGGTGGTGTGCTGCGCACGAGCGACCTGCAGCTGCGTTCGGAGGACGTCGATCTGAACGGTCGCGGCTCGCTGCGGCTGCCCGGTGCGACCGTCGATCTGGCTGCGGACCTCGTGCTGTCGGAGGCGCTATCGGCGCAAGCCGGACGGGACCTGGTCCGGTATGCCAGCGACGGCAGGCGCGTCGTGGTGCCGGCCACGGTGCGCGGTCCGCTTGCGTCGCCGACCGTGTTCATCGACGTCAAGGCCGCGGCGGGACGGGCATTGCGCAACAAGGTGGACCAGGAACTGAACAAGGCGCTCGGCCGCATCTTCAAGCGCTGAACTGGCCGTATAGTCACGCCATCATGCCCTTGACCCGTCGTGATCTCGCACGCCAGTTCACCGCTGCTGCACTCGCTGGCGGCTCGTCGGCTTCCCTTGCAGGGCAGACGGCGGCCCAGGGCGGAGCGCCTGCGGGGTCGCTGACCGACGTCGCCGGCATTCGCGTGGGGCACGTGACGCACCCCGCCAGGCCGACCGGCTGCACCGTGATCCTCTTCGATGCGCCCGTGACCGCCGGCGCCGACTACGACGGGTCGGCACCGGGCGAGACGCTCGGCGTCATGCTGCAACCCGTCAGCCCGCTCGAACGCATCCACGGCATCCTGCTCACCGGCGGCGGCCCGATGGGGCTCGAGGCCGTGAACGGTGTGGTGCGCCACCTGGAATCGCGCCAGGTCGGCTACGACTGGGGCATCCCCAACGTGCGCATCCCCATCGTCGTCGGCGCCGTGATCGACGATCTCGCCCTCGGGGACGCACGCATCCGGCCCGATGCCGCGATGGCCATCAGGGCCTGCGAAGCGGCAGGCACGGGACCGGTGGCCGAAGGCAGCGTCGGCGCCGGCGCCCGGGCGACCGGCGGGGAGATGTTCCGCTCGCGGAAGATGCGCGGGA
>JAEYZV010000324.1 GCA_023427865.1 Acidobacteriota bacterium | reverse complement strand
ACCCCCGTTGGGCACCCGTCCGCCGTAGCCTCGGCGGAGGCGGAAGGTCCGACGGCTACGTACGACGGAAAGGACGGCGCCAGCACCCCCGTCGCGCACCAGTCCGCCTTAGCCTCGGCGAAGGCGGAAGGCCCGACGGCTACGTTTGCGACGCGCACGGCGGCGGGCCGTCTGCTCGGGCTGGTGATTGGAGGTGTGCTCGGGCTGTGCGTCGGCGCCGCGGCACTCGTGCCGATGATCGCGTCGCTCAGCGACTCGCCGGCCGGCACGCGGGTGGTGTCGCCCGAAGGCGCGCCCTGGGCCAATCTCGCCACGCTGGCGCTGCCGGACTTCTGGGGATCGCCGCTGCGCCAGAACTGGTGGCACCCCGACCCTTCGGCCAACTACCCGGAGCACGTGGCGTACTTCGGCGTCGCGGTCGTCCTGCTCGCGGGGTTGTCCCTCGTCGCCAGGCTGCCGCGCGGCGTGTCTGCCGTGCGCTGGACGTTCGTGGCGCTGACCGTCGTCGCGCTGACCCGCGCGTATGGTGGCGTGCCCGGGCGCTGGCTGCTCCTGCTGCCCGGGCAGGCGCAGTCGAACCCCTTCCGCTGGTACGCGCTGGCTGCGTGCGGCATCGCGATGCTCGCCGGACTGGGCGTGCATGCATGGCTCGAAGCGCCCGACCGACGCAGGCGACTCCGGGATCTGGCCGGCGCGGCCATCGTCGGCGCAGCGCTCGTCTGCGTCACGGTTGCAGCGCTCCTCGCCTTCCTTCCCGACCTGCGCGCGCACAACCTGCAGGCGTTCGAGCGACTGCAGGTACTGCGCTTTGCCGGCATTGCCGGCGCCACGGGGCTGGCACTGCTCGCCGGTTCCCTTATGCGCGAGCCACGCGCCCGGGTCGCCGCCGGACTCGCCGTGGTGGCCATCGCGGCGGCCGACCTCGTGCAGGCGCATCGCGGCTTCAACCCCACCGTGCCGCGCGATCGCTATTACCCGATCACCGCGAGCCTCGACTGGCTGCGCGAACAGGCCTCCGAGACACGGCTCGCGCTCGTCGATCCGTTCGCGGATCTCGCCGAGGGACACCTGTGGGCGATGTACGACCTGTCGACGGTCACCGGCTTCGACTTCCATGGCGACCCCGACTACCAACGGTACATCCGCCTGGCGCAGCGCCCCCCGGGCGAGGCCGCACCGGACGCACCGATCGTGTGGGACTTCGTGGGTCTCCGCCGCGACACGCTCGACCTCCGCATGCTCGGCGCGCTCGGGTCCCGCTTCATCGTCGCGGCTCCCCTCGACCTGACGCCGCGCTCGGGCGGCTACGTGCCGCTCGGCCCCCTGGCCGACGGCCGCAGCCTGACGTTCACCGTCCCGGTGCGCCATGATGGCCTGCGCCGACTCGACCTGCTGACCGCCACCTACGACCGCGTCAACGAGGGGCGATGGCTGTGGACGCTCGTCGACGACGAGGGAGTGACGCTCGCCGCCGGCGCGGTGGACCAGGCGACGTTGCCCGACAACGACTGGTGGCGCATCGAGTTCCCACCCGTCGAACGCTCCGCCGGTCGGCGTGTTCGCCTGACCCTGCGGAGCGAAGGGTCGCGCGAGGACGCCAGTGCGACGCTGCTGGCGACGGCCACCCCGTCGCCACTCCCGACGGCCCTGCGCATCGACGACGTCGACGACCCGCGCGCCCTGTGGTTCCGTACCTACTCCACTGCCCCGAATCGGTTCGGCGAGGCGCCGCTCGTGCGAGCGGGAGATCTGAACATCTACCGCAATCCCCATGGGCGGCCGCGCGCCTGGTTCGTCGACCGTGTAAATGTGGCGCCGCCCGCGATGCACGCGTCTGCGTTGCATACGGGGACGGTGGACCTCGCCAGGGAGGCCTGGCTCTCGGCAGCGCCGGCTTACGGGCCGGCGGCCGGGGCCCGCATCACCTCGATCAGCCTTGCCGACGACAGCCGGACCATCGGCGTCGAGGCGCCCGCGGGCGGCGTCCTCGTGGTCGCGGACCGCGCGCATCGCGGCTGGGATGTCCGGATCGACGGACGAGCCGTGCCCCATCACGTGGCCAATGCGGTGCTCATCGGCATCCCGGTTTCCCCGGGCAGCCGCACCGTCACCCTGCGGTTCTCCCAACCGTTCGTGCGTCCGGCGCTCGGCGTTTCACTGATGGCCGTGGTTGGTATCGCCTTTGCCTGCCTGTTGCACGTCCGGCGGTCCCGTTCCTGACGCAGCTGCGCCCCCGCCGGGCGCCAGGCGCACAATGCCGGTGCGCCTCGCCGTGCATGAAGGCAGCCGTGCGCCCTCGCGGCGCTTACAGAAATGTGCTCCCCAGTACGTTTTTCGTCAGTGGTCGTAGCCCTCGCGCTGGCCGGGCTGCCCCGTGCCGCTGACGCCCAGACGTTCCGCGTGAACGGCGCCACCTCCGCGACGGTCGCCGCCGCGCCCGACTACGCCGCCGAGGCGAAGGGCGATCCGTGGGACTTCGACAAGTCGAGCGACTACGCGTATGCGTACTCGCTCGGGGAGGACACGCCGCAGGACAAGGGCAACGACTACACGTCATGGGAGCCGTACCCCACCGTGCAGAACGGCTTGTTCTCGGGGACCACGCGCGAGGAGTCGCCGGCGCTCCAGATGCTGTTCGGCGGCGTGCCCGGCGCGATGAACGCGCGGCAGGACACCGGCATCCACACGCCGATCGACGCCAACCGATACGTCAACCTCTCGTTCCGGGTGAAGCGATCCTGGACGGCCGGTGGCACCGAGCTCCTGAAAGTCGTGTGGGAGAAGGGACGCCGCGACGTCTCGACCGCGAGCGCCGTGCTCCTCCTGCTCGCCAAAGGCTACGACAACGACACCGCGCGCTGGATCAACCAGAACCCGATCGGGGCGCAGGGCGCAGCCAACGACTGGCAGGTGTACCGCGTGCGCCTCACCGACCCCAGCGTGCTCGTCGGCAACCGGTTCGGGGGCACGCAGTGGTCGGGCGACGTCGCCGGCCTCAGCCTGGCGCCGGGGGTCGGCCCGGTGGGCTCGAACGTGCAGCTCGATTGGGTCCGCCTGACGGCGCCTCGCACCGTCTCGCTCTCGTGGCAGTCGCTCGGCGGCAACGTCGTCATCACCGCGAGCGACGGCACGCAGTCGCTGCAGGTCTATCCCGAGGACCTGACGCCGCGCGCCAACCCGGTCGATCCGCGTTCGGCGACCGGCGCGTTCCCGGACAACTCCAGCGTCGCGTGGGACTACGGCCACCTCACGCCGGGCACGTGGACGATCACGGCCACCGGCGCGAACGCCTCGCGCACCGCCACGCTCGTCGTCGACGCGTCGCCGTTCTTCACGGTGCTGAACCCCGATGAAACGGGCGGCGACGACATGGCGACGGCGCTCATCGGCGACCCGTGGGACCTCGCCAACCGCGAGGACGTCTTCCGGTACACGTCGCCCTCCAGCGCGCTGTTCGACGTGAAGGACGCGACCTTCACGCCGCAGGGCCTGAAGGGCACGGCGTATGTCTCGGGCCAGCACGGGTTCCTCTCCAGCGACTCGCAGGTCCGGTTGTTCGACGACGACCTCGGTGCGCGATTCTCGCTGTCGCCGGCGCAGGCGCGGCGCTACCACCGGCTCACGTTCACGATCGACTACGACCTGCCCCTGCAGCCGACGTTCGACCCGCTGGCGGCCCGGCCGTTCCTCGAGGACGTCGATCCGGCCACGCAGCGCCCCGGCGTCGGCGGCATGATGCGCGTGATCTGGCGCACGGCGGCGCACCGCGGCGGCGCGTTCGCGCAATCGTGCGGGATCATCGTGCAGGACGGGGGTCCGCGCACCTACACCATCGACCTCAGTGCGTACGGCGGTGCCGACATCGGCTGCGCGGACGAGGGCCTGCAGTTCCTGCCGAGCGGCTCGGCGTGGGGCAATCTCGCGTCGGACATCACCAACCTGCGGCTCGACATCAACGAGGGCCGGCTCGAGACGCCGTTCACGCTCTCCAACGTGAAACTCGCCGCCGACGACGAACCGGATGCGGCGGGGCAGTTCATCGTGCGGTGGACCGCCCATGACGCCCGCTACACGGCGAACCCGTCGACCGTGAACGCCGCCGTGGCCATCTACGTGGACGACGACCGCGACCCGGCCACCAAGCGGCTCGTCGCCAGCAACCTGAACGCGTCAGCGAGTGCCTACATCTGGGACCTGGCGGCAACGCCAGGCGGCATGTCGCCCGGCACCTACTGGGTGTACGTCGAGATGACCGATGCCGCCGGTTACCGCTTCGGGAAGTACTCGACGGGCCCGCTGCAGGTCACGCGCACGTACGAACCGCCCATGTCGCTGTCCGAGTGGCAGGCGTTCTACGGGCTGACGAACATGGCGAGCGATACGGACGGAGACGGCGTCACCACCCAGCAGGAGTTCGAGGCAGGCACGAGCCCGCACATCGCCAACCGCTTCGAACTGGCCGAAGGGTCCACCGGCTTCTTCCAGGAGCGCGTCGCCATCGCCAATCCCGAGGGCCGCGCCGCCATCGCGCGCGTCGTCGTGCTGTTCGGCCAGCGTGCCGATCTCGGGGAAGCCACGGCGCCGGCACCGGTCACGCAGGACATCCCCATTGCCGCCTACGGGCGGCACACGATCAACGTGAACGCGCTGGCCAACAGCAGCTACAACGGCCAGGGTCGTGCGGTGTCGGTCGTCGTCGAGGCGCTGCGCGGCGGCGTCGTCGTCGAGCGGACCATGAGCTTCGGCGACGGTTGGGGCGGTCATACCGGCAAGGCGCTCATGGCGCCGGCCACCCAGTGGTTCCTCGCCGAGGGCGCAGCCAACGCCTTCTTCCAGACCTTCATCCTGCTCACCGCGACCGGCAACGTCGCGCCGAAGGTCACCGTGGACTTCCTGCTCGAGGACGGGCAGGTCGTGTCGGTGCCCTACGACTTCCCGTCGGCGCCAGGCCGACTGACGCTCTGGGCCAACGAGCTCTGCGCGCCCGGTACCGGCGGCGCCACGTGCAACCGCGTGCTCGCCGGCAAGGCGTTCTCGACGCGCATCACCGCGGACCAGCCGATCACGGTGGAGCGCGCGATGTACTTCAATCGAGGCGGGCGCACGTTCGAAGGCGGCCATGCGTCGGCCGCCGTCACGGCCCCCGCGACCCGCTGGTTCGTGGCCGAAGGCGCCACGGGCCCGAACTTCGACACGTACCTCCTCATCGCCAATCCCGGCCCGGTCGACACCGTCGCGACGGTGCGCTATCTCACGCCGGAGGGCGCGTACACGCAGACGTACGGCGTACGCGCCAACAGCCGCCTGACGCTGTTCGTCGATCAGGAGCTGAGCGCCGTGTCGGGCCGCGATGCCGTCGGCGCGCAGGTGGACGTCTCGGCCGACGTCTCGGCGCCGCAGCCGATCGTCGTCGAGCGTGCGATGTACTGGTTCGGCAGCTTCGAGAACTGGACCGACGCGCACAACAGCGCCGGCGTGACCACGACCGGCACGCGCTGGGCGCTCGCCGAGGGCCAGAACGGCGGCGCGCAACAGCACAAGACGTTCGTGCTGATCGCGAACCCGTCGGGCAGCGCCGCGACCGTGCGTCTGCGGCTGCTGCGGGAGGGCGGGCGCGCGGCGGTGACCTCGGCCAACTTCGAGGTGCCGGCCAACTCGCGCTTCACGTGCTATGCGGGCCAGCCCGGCGCCTGCCAGGACGCCTTCGCGCAGCTGCAGGACGGCGAGTCGTTCGGCGTCGGCGTGGAAAGCGTCAACGACGTACCCATCGTCGTCGAGCGCGCGCTCTACTGGGATGGCGGCGGTGAGGCGTTCGGCGCCGGCACCAATGAAACAGGAATACGAGTAAGGTAGGGACGGCTGGCGACAGCCGTTCCTACCTGACTCATGGTGCCCATCGTCTCGGTCGGGATCGTCACCTGGCATCCCGACGCCCTGCTCGCACGCTGCATCGCGTCGGTCCGCGCGCAGGACCATCCGGCCATCACCCTTCACGTCTGGGACAACGGCTCGACGCCCGAGTCGCGCCGCCTCCTCGAGGCGCTGACGACGCCGGACGAACGCACGTGCTCGCTCGACAATCTCGGCTTCTCCGGAGGCCACAACGCACTGATCCGCAAGGGCGCGGGCGCGTACTACCTGTGCCTCAACCCCGACGCGGTGCTGTCGCCGTCGTACGTGCGCACGCTCGTGGCCGCGCTCGAGGCGGCGCCACGCGCGGGATCGGCAACGGGCCGGTTGCTGCGCCTCGACGAGGACACGATCGACTCCACCGGCATCGTCATGACGCCCGACCAGCGCCACCTGGATCGCGGCGCGGGCGAACCAGCGGCCGGGCGGTACCTGGGACAACCCGAGCCGATCTTCGGCCCGAGCGGTGCGGCCGCCATGTATCGCCGGGCCATGCTCGACGACGTGGCGTACGAGGGGGAGTTCTTCGACGAGCACTTCTTCGCGTACCGCGAGGACGCCGATCTCGCGTGGCGCGCGCAGTGGCGCGGCTGGGACAGCCTGTACGTGCCCTATGCCGTGGCGTGGCACCGCCGCCGCGTCACGCCCGAGCGGCGGTCGTCGCTGCCCGCCGAGATCAACAGGTACTCGGTGCGGAACCGCTTCCTGCTGCGTCTGAAGAACCAGTCGTGGGGCCTCGCCTGCCGTTTCGCGGTGCCCGGCCTGTGGCGTGACGCGCAGGTCATCGGTTACGTACTGCTTCGCGAGTGGTCGTCCATCCCGGGGCTGCTCGACGTCGTGCGACTGCTGCCGGCGGTCGCCGCGCGTCGGAGGCACGTGCTCGGGCGGCGCCGCCGCACGTCCGCAGAGATGGCGCGGTGGTTCGAACCCAAGTGATGAGCTTCCCGCATGTCGGCCCTCGGAACCCGGCACCCGGTACCCGGGCGCGGCATGTTGTCACTGCCCTATCCGTGTCGGACAATAGAGCCCGCGTGCGGCCGACCTTGGAGCGATTTCTCCGGGACGAGGGGGCGACGGGATGATCACCGAACGCGCTCGCCTCATCAATGGCGCCTACGTGCTCAGCGACGCGCTGGCCACCGTGGGGGCCCTGGCCGTGGCATACACGCTGCGCGGGTTCATCCCGGGCGATAGCGTCCCGTTCCTCTCGGGGTCGCTGCCCCCGTTCGAGTGGTACCTGCCGGTCGTCGTGTGCATCCTGCTCGTGTGGCCGCTCGTGTTCTACGCGCTCGGCCTCTACGGGCGCCAGGGACGCACCCTCAACAGCGAGTCGTCGGCGATTCTCACGAGCGTCGCCATCGCGGGCCTGCTCCTCATCGCGTTCATCTTCTCGGCGCGCCTGACGTTCATCAGTCGCCCGGTCATCGTCGTCTTCCTGCTGCTCGACTTCGTGGCAGTGATGGGACTGCGGCGGCTCGTGCGCGCGTGGCTGCTCCACGGCGGCGAGCCGCGGCGCATTCTCGTCGCCGGCGGCCGCCGCGAGGCCACCGAGGCTGCGGCTCTCGTGAACGCGCACCGCGACTGGGGCCTCGAGGTCGCCGGCATCGTCACCGACGGTCGCTGGACCGACGACGGCACGACGAAGTTCCGGGTCCTCGGCACCTATGCCGACCTGCCGCGTCTTGCGCAGGATCATCATGCGGCCGAGGTCCTGTTTGCGCCTGCCACGGGACAGCTCGGCGACCTGCACGACACGGCGGGAGTGATCGCCAGCCTCGAGGAGCAGGGCACGGTCGTGCGCCTGGCGATGAACTTCCTCCCGCGGTCGATTGCGCGCATCAGCTTCGACCAGCTCGGCGAGGACTTCCCGCTGCTCACGTTCTCGACGACGCCTGGCAACGAAGTGCGGCTGGCCGTGCGTCGGGTGGTGGACGTGGCGCTGGCACTGACGCTGCTCGTCCTCCTCAGCCCGGTGCTGCTCGCCATCGCCATCGGCATCAAGCTGA
This sequence comes from Acidobacteriota bacterium, assembly GCA_023427865.1. GTDB lineage: Bacteria > Acidobacteriota > Vicinamibacteria > Vicinamibacterales > Vicinamibacteraceae > Luteitalea. The sequence goes on along the minus strand of JAEYZV010000324.1, from coordinate 1,220 downwards.
CGTCGCCCGGACCGGTGCTCTTCCGGCAGGTCCGCTGCGGCCTGCACGGGCGCCGCTTCACGTTCCTCAAGTTCCGCACCATGCGGATCGACGCCGAGCGGCTCAAGCCGCTGCTCGAGCCGTTCAACGAGATGGACGGCCCCGCGTTCAAGATGCGGAACGACCCGCGGGTGTTCCCGTTCGGCGGCTTCCTCCGCCGCACGAGCCTCGACGAACTGCCGCAGCTGTGGAACATCCTCCGGGGCGACATGAGCTTCGTGGGGCCGCGGCCATCGGTGGTGGAGGAAGTGAACCAGTACCAGCTCTGGCAGCGGCGACGCCTCAGCATGAAGCCGGGACTCACCTGCCTCTGGCAGATCAGCGGGCGCAACGAGCTGACCTTCGACGAGTGGATGCGGCTCGATCTCGAGTACATCGACAACTGGTCTTTGTGGCTCGACCTCAAGATCGCCCTGAAGACCGTCCCCGCCGTCCTGCTCAGGCGCGGCGCCAAGTAACGTGTACGACGGTGGTGAGGCGCTGCGCGGGCGTGCGACCGCCCTGGCCGCTGCGGTGTGCCACGAGACGCCGCGAGGCGTGCCGGTCGTCGTCGAAGTGGGCTGCGGCGTGCGCAGCCATCTCGGATATCCGCCGGAGGCCCGCCTGATCGGCCTCGACATGTCGCCAACGCAGCTCCGCCGCAACACCGCAGTCGGCTGGCGGGTGCTCGGAGACGCCGAGCACCTGGCGCTGGCGTCAGGGTGCGCCGACGTCGCGGTGTCGTGGGACGTGCTCGAGCACCTCCCGCATCCGGCGCGCGCGCTCACGGAACTGGCGCGCGTCGTCAGGCCGGGAGGGCTGATCGTCCTCGGCCTGCCGAACGTGCTCTCGTTCAAGGGCATCGTCACGCGACTGACGCCGTGGTGGGTGCACGTGTGGGTCTATCGCCACGTGCTGGGCGACGCGACGGCCGGCACGGAGACCTCCGACCAGTTCCCCACGACGATGCGCCTCGGCCTGCGCCCGGCCGGCCTCCGCCGCTTCGCCGCCTCGTCTGGGCTCGACGTGCTGTTGCTCGAGACGTACGAGGGCCCGGTGCCGCTCCACTTCCGCCGCCGCCACCGCGTCGGCGGACTCGTCCTGTCGGCCATGGGCGCGATCTCGCGTGCGCTGTCCATCGGTCGCTACGACGCCACGGCATCGGACATGGTTGTCGTCCTTCGCCGGCCAGGTCCCGCACA
>JAEYZV010000250.1 GCA_023427865.1 Acidobacteriota bacterium | reverse complement strand
CGCTGGGAGTGGTGCAGGCAATGCGCGTCCGCCTGCCGGAACGCCGTCGCGTCCCGGCAGCCCGCCAGGAGCCGGGACTGGACGCGGCCCGTCGGGACGGGCGGGGCAGGGTCGGCCGGGCGGCAATGCGGGCCAGGGACGTCCCGCCGGTGGTTCCCGCCGCGGTTCCGGCTCCCGACGCGTGCGCTGATCGCCGGATTCAGGCGCGCTGCCAGCCCGCACCTGGTGCAACGCGTCGGGTAGCCGAAGCCCTCGACCTGCGGTGACGACGGGTCGGCCGGCATCCGGTCGCGGTGAGCGATCAGGATGTCGAGGCTGTCGTGCACCCGCGCGTGCACACGGTCCAGCGCCTGGTGTGAAGCGCAGGGAGCTGGCGGCGGTCGGCGTTCAGCACTCACTTACCTCTTTTCAGGACGCCGCGGCTGCGCTATCCTCCGCGTATCGACACATCCTGCCGATGTCCCGGCAGCGCGTAGCAGGCTTCGCAGGCGAGCGGCATCGGGCGTCGTCCGGTGCCCGGTCAGGCACGCCTCGTCTTGAGGAAGGGACCGCCGATATGAAGCGCATCGTCTCCAGACTTGCGGTTGCGGCCCTGTTCGCCATGCCGGCGCTGCTCTGTGCGCAGGATGACGCCAGGATCGAGAAGGGCAAGGCGGTCTATGCCGCCAACAAGTGCCAGAGCTGTCATCTCGTCGACGGTAAGGGCAACAAGCGGTTCCCCCTGGACGGCGTCGGCGCGAAGCTCTCGGAAGAGGACATCCGCAACTGGATCATCGCCCCCGCCGAGATGGAGGCGAAGCTGACCAAGCCGACGAAGATCAAGATGAAGGCGTACAAGCTGTCGCCCGAGGATCTCGACGCGCTGGTCGCGTACATGAGGACGCTGAAGTAGCACGGAGCCCTCCGTGACCAACGGCCGGACCATCCTGCCGCGTGCCCTCACTGCGCATCCGGTGGCGGCGTTCGGCACCGCGCTCACCACGGTGTGCGCGGTGCTCGTCCTGTTCCTCTGGATCCTCGAAAGCGTCGGCTGGCTCGAGAACCCGTATCTCGGGCTGCTGACGTTCGTGGCGCTGCCCGCGCTGTTCGCGCTCGGCCTCTTCTGCATCCCGCTCGGGCTGTGGCTCGCGCGGCGACGCGAGCGCCGCGGACTGCCCGCGGTCAGCTGGCCCACGCTCGACCTGCGCGACGCACGCGTCCGTGGCTGGGTGCTGTTCGTCGTACTGGCGACCGTCCTCAACACGCTGCTTCTGACCGTGGCCGGCGTCCAGACGGTCCACTACATGGACTCGCCGTCGTTCTGTGGCCAGGTCTGCCATACGCCGATGACGCCGCACTTCGTCCAATGGCAGCAGGGTCCCGCACACACGAAGGTTGCGTGCGCGAGCTGCCACATCGGCAGCGGTGCCAGCGGCTTCGTCACCGCCAAGGCGCGCGGCACGGCGCAGCTCTGGCATGTGATCACCGGCAGCTACCCACGGCCGGTGCCGACCCCCGTCGCCCATCGTCCGCCTGCGGAGCAGACGTGCGGCAAGTGCCACGAGGCGACTCGCTGGATCGGCGACCGTCGCCGTGTGTTCACCGATGTGGCCTCCGACGAGGTGAATACGCCCACCGAGACGGTGATGACGCTGCTCGTCGGGGGCACGCGTGGGGACGGTACTGCCACCGGGTTCCATTGGCATGCGTCGCCGGACGTCGAGGTCGAGTACATCGCCACCGATGCGTCGCTCGCGACCATCCCGTGGGTACGCACGCGCAATGCACGCGGCGAGGTGAAGGAGTTCGTCGTCGAGGGTTTCGACCCTGGCGGCGCCGGCGGTGAGCGGCGGCGCATGGACTGCATCGACTGCCACAACAAGGCGGCACATCCCTTCGCGGCCAGTGCCGAGCGCGTGGTCGACCGCGCCTTTGCGGATGGGCGCCTCGACGCGAAGCTGCCGTTCCTGCGCCGCGAGGCGGTGCGGCTGCTGAACGGCGAGTACGCAACGCGGGAACAGGCTCGCGCCGACATCGCCGCCGAACTCGATCGCTTCTACTCCGGTCAGGGCGCTGCAGCGGGATCGGTCGATCGCGCATCGGTGGCGTCGGCTGCCCGCGTCCTGGTCGAACTGCGCGCGTCGAACGTGTTCCCGGCCATGCGCGTGACGTTCGGGCCCTACACGAGCAACGGCGGCCACACCGATGCCGACGGCTGCTTCCGCTGCCATGACGACGAGCACGTGTCGAAGGACGGCGCGGCGATCACGCAGGAGTGCGACTCCTGCCATCGGGAAGAAGAGGTGGCTCCCCCGCCGCAGTGACGGCGGCGATGCGGGAGCTCCGCGAAGAGGTGCACCGACGATCCGGAGGGCCTCATGAGACGTGCAGCAGCACCATGGACCGGCATCGCTGCCGCGTTCGCTGTCTGGGTCGCGGTGACCGCGGCCTCCACCCAGGCACGCGTCGGTCCCGAACAGGAGGGCCTCGTCGTCCCCCGTCCGGGGCGGGAGGCGACGGCACGGGCCGCGCGGGTGTCCCAGCCGCAGCCAGGCGGCTACGTCGGCGCCGACGTGTGCCTCGAATGCCACGAGGAGCAAGCCGACATCAACAGGACGGCGCACGGGCGCGCCGCCAACCCGCGAACGCCGGCGGCCGCACAGGGCTGCGAGACCTGCCACGGTCCCGGCCAGGCCCACGTGGACGATGACGACGGCGGGCACATCCTGCGGTTCGGCGACACGAAGGTCGACCCTCGCACCGGCAACGAGGCCTGCCTCTCCTGCCACACCAAGGGGCCGCACGCGCTCTGGGAGGGCAGTGCCCACGACGCGCGCAACATGTCGTGCGCGTCGTGCCACAGTGCCCATTCGCCGGCCTCCCACGAGTACCAGCTGAAGACGGAGACGCAGACGACCCTGTGCGCGTCGTGCCATCGCCAGCAGGCGGCCAAGATGCGGCGCTCGTCGCACATGCCGATCGCGGAGGGCAAGATGGAATGCTCCTCCTGTCACAACCCGCATGGATCGACGAACGTGAAGCTGCTGCGCGTGGGCAACTGGCTGAACGAGTCGTGCGTCAGCTGCCACACGGAGAAGCGGGGGCCGTTCCTGCACGAGCACGCGGCCGTGCGCGACAACTGCTCGAGCTGTCACGATCCGCACGGGTCTCCGCACCCGCGCATGCTCATCGCCAAGCCGCCGATGCTCTGCCAGCGGTGCCACAACCACTCGCGGCATCCGGCCACCATCTACGATCAGACGCAGTTGAACAACCGCAGCAACCGCATGCTGTCGCGCGGCTGCGTGAACTGTCATTCCGCCATCCACGGCAGCAACCACCCGGCCGGCCTCACGCTGCTCCGATAGGAAGGAGACCGATCATGACGACCCGCATCCTTGCAGTCGGCCTGCTCGGTGGCCTCCTCGGCGCCGGCACGGCATCCGCCCAGACCCCGATCGGGCAACCACCTGCAGACGACGCACAGGCTGGCGCCCCGCTCGACGTGAACCTGCGATCGGTGGACTTCGGCGTCCGACTCAGCGACGTGAGCGGTGACGAGGCACGCTTCCTTCGTTACCGCGACTTCCGCACCGGACCCGTGGTCAACGCGTTCCGGTGGAGCGACGAGAGCGCCAGCCGCTTCTGGCGCGCCGAGGCCGACAACGTCGGCTATCGCGACCAGCGGTATGCGGCGCGATTCGAGCAGTTCGGACGCTTCAAGGCGTGGTTCACGTACGACCAGATCCCCTACGAGCAGGAGTACACGAGCCGCACGCCGTTCGCGCTCCGGGGCGGTACGGCGGTGGTCGTCGACGACGCGCTGCAGGCGGCGATCCAGGGCGGAACGGCGACACTCGTCAACTCGGTGGACGCGTTTGCCAGCATTTTCGAGCTGCGGACGCGTCGCGACACCACGACGGTCGCCGGGCAGTACCAGGTGAACCGGAACCTCGACATCAACCTGACGCTCGTCTCGACCGGCCGCGAAGGGCATCAGCCCTGGGGTGCGAGCTTCGGCATGGCGTCGACATTCGAGGTGCCCGCGTCCATCGACACGCGCAACACGGAACTCGCGGCCAACGTCGAGTGGGCGAACCAGAAGGCGATGTTCCGCGCCGGCTACGACGGATCGTTCTTCGACAGCGACGCACAGTCGCTCACGTTCGACAATCCGTTGCGCACCACCGACACGCCCACCGCCGCGTCGATGGGACGCCTGGCACGCTGGCCGTCGAGCACGCTGCACACGGTGTCGGCCACCGGGTCCGTCGCGCTGCCGGCAAAGAGCCGCGTCATCGCCTATGTCGCGCAATCGGCGATGGCCAGCGACGTCGACCTGCTGCCGTGGACGATCAACCCGGCGATCGCCGCGCCGCCGCTGCCGCGCACCTCGCTCGACGCCGACGCCGACATCACGGCATTGATGCTGCGCCTCAACTCGCGGCCGAGCCGGTGGGCGTGGTTCGGCGCCAGCTTCAGGTCGTACGACTTCGACAACAGGACGCCGCCGTTCCACTACGACCAGAAGGTCAACTACGACACGTCGCTCGTGAACAGCCCGGGCGAGGCGTCGCACCCGTACTCGTTCAACCGCGCGCTGCTCGAGCTCGACGGATCGCTGACGCCGTGGCGACACGGTGCGTTCCGCGTCGGGTACGTGCGCGAGGACGTGGACCGCACCAACCGCATCTACCGCACCACGATCGAGGACTCGGTCCGGCTCGCCTACGACTGGACGTCGAACCCGCTGGTGACCGTGCGCGGCAGTTACCTGCATGCGAAGCGTCGCGGCCAGGGGTTCGACCAGCGCGTGCTCGAGGCCGTGTCCGAGCAGCCGGACATGCGCCACGCCGACATCAGCAATCGCGACCGCGACCAGGCGCAGGTGGTCGTCACGGTCATGCCGACGGCGACCTGGGCATTCAACGTCAACGGATCGGTCGGCAATGACGATCGCCCGGGCGTCGGCTTCGGGCTCCAGAGCCAGGACTTCTCGTCGATTGGCGCCGGCGTCGACTACGCGCCGAGCGACGCGGTCTCGCTCGGGGCCAGCTACCTGTACGAGACGTTCGCCTCGCGCGAAGCCAGTCGTACCGCCAACCCGGCCCCCGATCCGGGGTTCGTCGATCCGCGCCGCAACTGGTTCGACGACATCGACGAGAACGTCGACACGCTGAGTGCGTATATCGAGGTGCCGAAGATACGCGGCAAGATCGATCTCGGCCTCACCTACGACTACACCCGCGCCGACACCCGCTGGACGTACAGCCTGGCGCCCGACACGGTGCTCCCGCAACCGGCGCAGTTGAGTCCGGTGTTCAACTCCTGGACGCAGGCGCGCCTGGTGTCCAGCTACTGGTTGCGACGGAACCTGTCGCTCGGTCTCACGTACCTGTTCGACCGATTCGACGTGGACGACTGGGCGCTCGGGCCGCAGACGCTCGACCGACTCGCCCACAGCAACACGTTCCTGCTGATGAACTACACGTGGGAGCCGTACACGGCCCATACGGTATGGCTGAAGGCGACGTATCTCTGGTAGGGGGCGGGGAGCGGGTAGCGGGAAGCGGGGATCGGGGGAGCGGGGAGCGGCACCCGCGCATCGGGGATGCGTGACCGGGCGGCCCGGGAGCCGGGGCGAGGCACTTGGCGTTTGGCGAGAAAGCTGGGATCCTCGGGCGCGATGTCGATGCGTCGGGCCTCCTCCCTGCTGCTGCTCCTTCTCGGCCTTGGACTGACCGCGTTGCCGCGTGCGGCCGGACGACAACCGGCTGCGCCATGGGTCGTGGCACATCGCGGGGCGTCTGCCTACGCGCCGGAGAACACGGTCCCCGCGTTCACGCTCGCCGCCAGCCAGGGCGCGACGTTCGTGGAGATCGACCTGCAACGGACCCGTGACGGCGCGCTCGTGTGCTTGCACGACCTGACGCTCGAGCGCACGACCGACGTGGAGACGGTCTTCCCCGATCGCGCCACGCAGGTCACGGTGCGCGGCGAGACGCGCAAGCAGTGGCCGCTCGCCGACTTCACCCTTGCCGAGATCAAGAGGCTCGACGCGGGGCAGTGGTTCGACGCGAAGTTCGCCGGCACTCGCATCCCGACCTTCGGCGAGACCATCGAGGCGGTGCGTGGCCGCACCGGCATCTACATCGAACTGAAGGCACCCGACCGCTATCCGGGTATCGAGGCGGAGATGCTGCGCGAGCTGAAGGCGGCCGGGCTCGACACCCCGTGGGCCGATCCGAAGACGCCGATCGTCGTGCAGTCGTTCACGGTGAGCAGCCTCGAGATCCTCGCGCGCGAGCTGAAGACGCCGCTGCCGCTGCACCTGCTGTTCGGCGTGGCTGATGCGGCGCGATGGACGTCGGACGAGGGGCTTGCCCGGGCGCGCTCGTTCGTCACCGGGCTGAGTCCCGACAAGCAGGTGATTGCGAAGGACCCGACGCTCGTGGCGCGCGCCCACGCCGGCACGCTGCTCGTGACGCCGTACACGTATCGTTCGACGGCGGTCGCCAGCGGCTTCGCCAACGCGCGTGAGGAGATGCAGGCCGCGCTGAACCAGGGCGTCGACGGCGTGATCACCGACAATCCCGATCAGGCGAGATAGAACGCCGAACGTGGCAACCTCGGCACGGCTGGAACGCCGAACGGGCAGGATCGGGCGGCGACACCGACATCAGGCGACTGGGACGCGTGACGATGGGCGGCAGTTCAGCGCTTGACGAGGAGGTACTCGCCGCGGTCGCCGACGCGGCGGAACGAGACCGCCTCGTAGCCACGCGCGAACAGTTCCTGGAACTGCGCGCGTGTATGCAGCCGCCACTCGGTGGCCAGTTCCGGCGCGTCCTGGAGCATCGCGGAGAAGTGCCGGGGCACCGGCACCGAAACGACCCGCGCCTCCGGCAGTGACGGGGCAGGGGCATAGACGTCCCAGCCGGCGGCCGAGGTCACGACGCCCGCGGGCGTGCCCGTCTCGTGCTCGGCCTGCGACACGAGCGGGGAGCGCACCGGCGCGCCCGCCTCATCGAGGTCCCACGTCGCGATGAACCGATCGGTGGGCGCACCACGATGCAGGTCGCTCGCCGAGTCGCCATACACGTGCTCGGCGTACTCCGCAGCGCGTGCGCCGAGCTTCACGAGGTTCAGGTGGGCGTTCAGGCTCTGGAGCGGGTCATAGGTCCACTGGATGCGCGAGTAACCGCGCGCGGCCACCCGCCGGGCCTGCTCGAACTTGATCAGCGTGCCGAGTCCGGAACTGCGCAACGCTTCGTCGACGCCGGTCATGTGCGACCAGTGCGCCCGCTGGCCGTGGCGATCGGCAGGCACCGAGAGCGCGAACGCGCGGATGCTGTCGTCGACGAACGCCCCGAGCAGCAACGCCCCTGACTTGACGAGGGCCACGAGCAGCAGCACGGGGCTCACGTCGATGTCGCCGAGACCCCAGACCCGTCGCTCCATCTCCTGCACGAGGCGCAGCTCGTCGACGCTCGTCAGCTCGCGGAACTCCACGGGCAGGCGGACGGCGTCGGACGGGGACGACACGGGGGAACTCGCAGGCGACATCCTCCACAGGATACAAGGGTGAGCGGCGTTCAAGACTCGGGCTTCGGGACTCGGGACGCCGGACCGACGGGGGATCCGGATGCGGCGATTGCCGCCCGTCGTCGTGTTCGAGGCTGTACGATCGCCGGATGTCGACCGCCGAAGTTCCTGCGCCGTCCCGTTCCCTTTCCGCTGCTGCGCCCGTCCGGCTCGCGTCGGTCGAACTCCGACTGGTGCGCCTGACACTGGTCAGGCCGTTCGAGACGAGCTTCGGTCGCATCGAGGCGCGAGTCGTGCCGCTCGTGCGTATGGAAGCGGATGGCGTGGAAGGGTGGGGCGAGATCGTCGCCGACGCGGCCCCGCTGTTCAGCGACGAGACGGTCACGACGGCGCGCCACGTGCTTGCCGACTGTTTCGTTCCCGAGCTGCTGTCGCGCCCGCTGTCGTCGGGGTACGACGTGGCCGGAGCGCTGCGCCGCTTCAAGGGCCAGCGGATGGCGAAAGCCGGGCTCGAGCTCGCGTTCATGGATCTCGCCGCGCGGTCGCGGGGCATCCCGGTCTCGGAGGCGATCGGCGGTACGCGTGACCGCGTCGCCGTGGGCGTGAGCCTCGGCATCGAGAAGGATGTGCCCACGCTCGTCGAGCAGGTGCTCGCGCACGTGGCGCAGGGCTACCAGCGCATAAAGCTGAAGATCAAGCCGGGGTGGGACGTCGATGTCGTTCGCGCCGTGCGTGCGCGCTACCCGGAGGGGATGCTTTCGGTGGACGCCAACACGGCGTACACGCTTGCCGATGCCGATCACCTGCGCGAGCTCGACGCGTTCGACCTGCTGATGATCGAGCAGCCGCTCGCGCACGACGATCTGGTCGATCACCGGGCGTTGCAGTCACAGCTCCGCACGCCCATCTGTCTGGACGAGAGCATCGTCCACACCCGCGCCGCAGCCCACGCGCTCGCGCTGGGGAGTTGCCGGCTGATCAACATAAAGATCGGCCGCGTCGGTGGGTACAGCGAGGCGCTCGGGATCCACGACGTCTGCCAGGCGCACGGCGCGCCGGTGTGGTGCGGCGGCATGCTCGAGAGCGGCATCGGGCGGGCCCACAACGTGGCGCTGGCCAGCCTTCCGAACTTCACGCTCCCCGGCGACATCTCTGCCAGCAAGCGGTACTGGGCGCGCGACATCGTCACCAGGCCGTTCGAGGTGGACGCCGACGGCACGGTGGCCGTCCCGCGGGGGGCCGGCATCGGTGTCGAGATCGACGAGGCGTTCCTCGACGAGATCACGGTCGACCGCCAGCTGTGCAGGGCTTGACGCGGGCCCGTCGGGCAAGGCCCGACGGCTACGTAAGGAAAAGCGGACGCGACGTAGCGACAGGCGCACGCACACGCGGGTACGTAGCCGTGCCCCCTGGGCGACGGGGGGTGTCGCCCATCGGGCGGGGCCCGACGGCTACGTAAGAAAGGCGCACGCACACGCGGGTACGTAAGGACAGGCGC
>JAEYZV010000215.1 GCA_023427865.1 Acidobacteriota bacterium | reverse complement strand
GTGCCGGGTTCGGGTGGTTCCGGGTTCCGGGGGCCGGGTGCCGGGTTCCGGGTGCAGAACCCCGTCCCCGGTTCCCGGCACCCGAATCTCCCGACGGCGCGCCGCGGCGCCTAGCCCCGTGACATCGCGCCGAGGAACTCGCTGTTGGACTTGGTCTTGCCCATCTTTCCGAGGAGCAGTTCCATCGCCTCGGTCGGCGAGAGCGGGTTGATCACCTTGCGGAGTACCCAGATGCGGTTCAGGTCCTCCTTCGGGATCAGGAGTTCCTCCTTGCGCGTGCCGCTCTTGGTGATGTCGATGGCGGGGAACACGCGGCGATCGGCGAGCTTGCGATCCAGGTGGATCTCCATGTTGCCGGTGCCCTTGAACTCCTCGAAGATCACTTCGTCCATGCGCGAGCCGGTATCGATGAGCGCGGTCGCGATGATTGTCAGCGAGCCGCCCTCCTCGATGTTTCGGGCCGCACCGAAGAAGCGCTTCGGGCGTTGCAGCGCATTCGAGTCCACGCCGCCCGAGAGCACCTTGCCCGACGGCGGCACCACCGTGTTGTAGGCGCGCGCGAGGCGCGTGATCGAGTCGAGCAGGATGACGACATCCTTCTTGTGCTCGACGAGGCGCTTGGCCTTCTCGATCACCATCTCGGCGACCTGCACGTGGCGCTGCGCAGGCTCGTCGAACGTCGACGAGATCACCTCGCCGCGCACCGAGCGCTGCATGTCGGTGACCTCCTCGGGCCGCTCGTCGATGAGCAGCACGATCAGGTACACCTCGGGGTGGTTGGCGGTGATGCTGTTGGCGATGTTCTGCAGCAGCATCGTCTTGCCGGTGCGCGGCGGCGCGACGATCAGCCCGCGCTGGCCCTTGCCGATGGGCGTCATCAGGTCGAGCACGCGCGCCGACAGGTTGTCGCCGGCGGTCTCGAGCGTGATGCGCTCCTGCGGGTAGAGCGGCGTCAGGTTCTCGAAGAAGATCTTCTCGCGCGTCCGTTCGGGCGGCTCGAAGTTGACGGCCTCGACCTTGATGAGCGCGAAATACCGCTCGCCCTCCTTGGGCGGACGGATCTGGCCGCTCACCGTGTCGCCGGTGTGCAGGTCGAACTTGCGGATCTGCGACGGCGAGACGTACACGTCGTCGGGCCCGGCAAGGTAGTTGTAATCGGGAGCGCGGAGGAACCCGAACCCGTCGGGCAGCACCTCGAGCACGCCCTCGGAGAAGAGCATCCCGCTCTTCTCGGCGCGGCCGCGCAGGATCTCGAAGATCAGGTCCTGCTTGCGCAGGCCGGTGGCACCGGGGATGTCGAGATCCTTGGCGACCTGCGTCAGCTGCTGCACGCTCATCTCCTTGAGCGTGGACAGGTTCAGCACCTCGGCCTCGGCACGTCCACCCTGGCCGGTGCGCGCCTCGGGCTCGCCATCGTCCTGCGGCAGCGACGGCTGCCGGTTGCCCTGGTGCTGGCGCTGCTGGCGGCCCTCGTGCTGCCGCCCGTCGCGTCCGTCACCCCGCCCCCGGCCTCCCTCCTGCTGGCGACCGTCGGGACGACCCTGATGCTGGCGCTGTTGTGGCGGCGCGGGCGGCGAGGACGGTGCAGGCTGGGTGGCCTGCGGCTGCGGCGGGGGAGCCTGGGTGGGGGCGTCGGCCGTAGCCGGGGGAGCGGCTACCGGCGCGTCAGCAGGCTGACGATTCTGGTCCACAGGTTTTCCAGTCCTTCGCCGGTGAGAGCCGACACTGGCGTCACCGGGGCGTTCAGCGATGTTTCCCATGCGCGTAGATTGCGCACCCGTTCGGTGCGCGACAACTTGTCGATCTTGGCGACCACGACGTCGGTCGCCAGGTCCTGCGTGGAGAGCCACGCCCAGGCGTTGAGGTCCTGGGGCAGCCCGGGATGGCGCGCATCCACGATGAGCAGCGCGCCCGTGGGGCCGTATCCTGCGCCGTCCCCGGGTGTTGCGACACCAGGGGCAGGTCGGCCGAAGTACATCGTCGTGAGGCCGGCGAACATCGCCGCCGAGGCCTCACCCCCCCGCGCGTACCCGTAGCCTGGCAGGTCGACCAGGAACAGGCGCCGGAGGTCGCGGTGGCCGTACTCCACCGCATAGACGTTCAGTTCCCGCGTCTTGCCGGCCGCCGCACTCGTGCGTGCGACACGCGTTCCGGTGAGTGCATTGATCAACGTCGACTTGCCGACGTTGGAACGGCCCACCAGGGCCAGCTGCGGCACGGGCTCGCGCGGCAGGTCCGCGGCGCTCACCGCGCTGCGGACGAACCGGACGTTCAAAGCTTTCAAGGTGAGACGACCACGGGCGTGAGAGGAAGGTGGGGACGACCGGCCTGTCGTCCGTCGGGCGCGGACGCCGGCGTCGTGGCACGGTCGAGGCCGACCGCGCCACGCAACCTCCAATCAGTGCGTGATGGCGTCGTCACTCACCGCTGGCTCGACGGCCGCCTCCGACGTTGCCGCAATCGCCGTCGGCAGCGGTCCCTCGAGCGCGAGCTTCAGCACTTCGTCCATCGCTTCGACCATGTAGACGTCGAGCGTGTCGAGGACGTTCTTCGGAATGTCGGCGAGGTCCTTCTCATTGTCCTTCGGCAGGACGATCGTCTTGACGCCCGCGCGGTGTGCCGCGAGCACCTTCTCCTTGACGCCGCCGATCGGCAGCACCTTGCCGCGCAGCGTGATCTCGCCGGTCATGGCCACGTCCTTGCGGGCCGGCACCCTGGCCAGGGCCGAGATCATCGCCGTGGCCATCGTGATGCCCGCCGACGGGCCGTCCTTCGGGATGGCGCCTTCCGGCACGTGGACGTGGACGTCCATCGTCTTCCAGAAGTCGGCGGGCAGCCCGTATTCGTTGACGCGCGAGCGGACGAAGCTCATGGCCGCCTGCGCCGATTCCTGCATCACGTCGCCGAGCTTGCCGGTAAGCGTGAGCTTGCCCTTGCCCGGCATCAGCGTCGCCTCGGTCACGAGGATCTCGCCACCGACCTCGGTCCAGGCCAGGCCCGTGGCAACGCCGATCTCGTTGGCCTCCTCGGCCATGGTCGCGCGGTACTTGGGCACGCCGAGGTGCTGGGTGATCGCCTCCGGTGTGACCTCCTCGAAGTAGCTGCTGCCGTCCACGACCACGCGGCGGGCGACCTTGCGGCACACCGACGAAATCTCGCGTTCGAGGTTGCGCACGCCGGCCTCGCGCGTGTAGCGCTGGATGATGGCCCGCAGCGCATCCTCGGTGAAGGTGATGTTCTTCTCGGTCAGTCCGGCGTTCTCGATGGCCTTGGGCGCCAGGAAGCGACGCGCGATCTCGACCTTCTCCTGCTCGGTGTACCCGGCCAGCTGCCGCTCCTCCATGCGGTCGCGCAGCGCCTGCGGGATCGTGTGCAGCACGTTGGCCGTGCAGATGAACATCACGTTGGACAGGTCGTACTCGACGTCGAGGTAGTGATCGAGGAACGAGTTGTTCTGTTCCGGGTCGAGCACCTCGAGCAGCGCCGCCGACGGGTCGCCGCGGAAGTCCATCGACATCTTGTCGACTTCGTCGAGCAGGAAGACCGGGTTCATGGTGCCGGCCTTCTTCATCATCTGGATGACCTGGCCGGGGAACGCGCCGATGTAGGTGCGGCGGTGGCCGCGGATCTCCGCCTCATCGCGGACGCCGCCGAGTGACAGCCGCACGAACTTGCGGTTGGTCGCCTTGGCGATCGACTTGGCGAGCGAGGTCTTGCCGACTCCCGGAGGCCCGGCGAAGGTGAGGATGGTGCTCTTGGGCTTCTTGACCAGCGTGCGCACCGCGAGGAACTCGAGGATACGGTCCTTGATCTTCTCGAGGCCGTGGTGGTCCTGGTTCAGGATCTCCTCGGCGCGCTTGAGGTCGCGGCTCTCCTTGGTGCGCTTGTGCCAGGGCACCGCGATCAGCCAGGCGAGGTAGTTGCGCGAGACGGTAGCCTCGGCCGACATCGGCGGCATGGCCTCGAGGCGGCGAAGCTCCTGCATCGCCTGCTCCTCGACGTCCTTGGGCATCCGGGCGTCCTCGATCTTCTTCTTGAGGTCCTCGATCTCGTTGCCCTTGTCTTCCTTGCGGCCCAGTTCCTTCTGGATCGCCTTCATCTTCTCGTTGAGGTAGTAC
>JAEYZV010000213.1 GCA_023427865.1 Acidobacteriota bacterium | reverse complement strand
CCGCAGGACATCCGGGGCGTGACGGTGCCGACCACGCTCGTCGAGGGCGCGTCGTGCGCACCGATGCGGCCGCGGCGCGCGTCCGGCCGCCGCCGCGTTCAAGACCGCTGACGCGTGGCCGATTGGCCGTCAAGGGCCACGCCATGCATCTGAACGATCTCCTGACCCACGCCGTCCGCTCGGGCGCATCCGACATCCACATCAAGGTGGGCAGCTACCCGATGATGCGGGTGGACGGCACGCTGCTCGTCGCCGACGAGAGCCGGCGCCTCGAGCGCGACGATACCGAGACGATGGCCGCGACCGTGCTCAACGTCGAGCAGCGCAAGTACTTCGTCGCGCACCAGGAGATCGACGCCGCCTACAGCATTCCAGGGCTCGGCCGGTTCCGCTGCAACGTGTTCACGCAGCGCGGCACCATCTCGCTCGTCATCCGGGTCATCTCGACGAAGGTCCCGTCGGTGGACGCACTCGAACTGCCCGGGGTCCTCAAGGGGATCGCCGAGGAGGAACGCGGCCTCGTGCTGGTCACCGGCACCACCGGCTCGGGCAAGAGCACGACGCTCGCGTCGATGATCGACCACATCAACCAGCACCGCTCGTCGCACATCGTCACGGTCGAGGACCCGATCGAGTACCTCCACCGGGATCATCGATCCATCGTCAACCAGCGCGAGATCAACGTCGACACGAAGTCGTTCGCGCACGCGCTGCGTTCGGCACTCCGCCAGGACCCCGACGTCATCCTCGTCGGCGAGATGCGCGACCTCGAGACCGTGGAGACCGCGCTGCTCGCCGCCGAGCCCGGGCACCTCGTCTTCTCGACGCTGCACACGCTGGACGCCCCGGAGAGCATCAACCGCATCGTCGCCGTGTTCCCGCCGCACCAGCAGCGGCAGGTGCGGCTGCAGCTGGCGAGCGTCCTGCGCGCCGTGATCTCGCAGCGACTGCTCCCCCGTGCCACCGGGCAGGGTCGCGTCGCCGCGGTCGAAGTGATGATCAGCACGCCGTTCATCCGCGACTGCGTCGCCGACAAGGACAAGACGCACCTGATACACGGGGCGATCGCCGCCGGCACGTCGCAGTACGGCATGCAGACCTTCGACCAGCACCTGTTCCTGATGTACCGCACCGGCATCATCACGTACGACGACGCGATGCGCTACGCGTCGAACAAGGACGAATTCAAGCTGAAGGTGCAGGGCATCTCCACCACGACCGACATGGCGCGCGACGAGATGCTGCAGGCCGCGGTCGGCGGCAGCGCCGGCGCCCCCGAGATCCAGCGTTTCTCACGGTAGCGCGGTGATGGGCCGGGCTCGGAGAGCCGGCCCTACCGTCCCTTCCTCCTCCGTCCTTCCTCCTCCGTCCTTCGTCCTTCCTCCTCAGTCCTTCCTCCTTGGTACGATCCGCCCGTGCCGCGCGAGATCGTGCCTCCCGACCCGTACGCATACGGGCTGGCGGCCCTGGGCCGCCGCGAATTGACCGAACGCCAGCTGCGGGATCGGCTGGCGCGGCGCGGCTGCGCGCCCGGCGACGTGGACGCGGCGATTGCGCGCCTCAAGCACGAACGGATCCTCGACGACAGGCGCGCCGCGCGCGCGTTCGCACGCACGGAAGCCCGAGTGAAGCACCGCGGTCCGCTGCGCATCCGGCGGGCGCTCGAGACGATGGGGATCGATCGCCAGACCGCGCGCGAAGCGACCGACGAGGGGTTCGAGGAGCGGCCGGAAGCCCAGGCACTCGAGGACGCGCTGGCCCGCAAGCTGCGCGGGCCGATCGTCGATGAGCGTCAGGTGCAGCGGCTGGTCGGTTACCTCGTGCGACAGGGCTTCGCCGTGGCGGATGCCGTCGCGGCCGTCAGACGCCGACAGCAGCAGCAGGATGTGTAGGCGTCGGACGTCGTCCGACGCTCGGGGATGCTGGCCCGCAGGGGAATGGCAGAATTGCAGAATTGCAGGAATTTCAGAATTTCATCAGCACGGCCACCGTCGAGGCATGACCGCGGTCAATGCCGTTCTGCAAATCCTGCAATTCCTGCAATTCCTGCAATTCCTGCAATTGCCGATCACTTCTCCGCAAAAACGAACTTCCTGAACGCCGCGGGCGCGTGGAAGCTCGGCGCGCCGGTCGGCGACCAGGCACGGCTTACGGCGCCCTCGCCGGGCTTGGCCGGTCCGTTCGGCCGTTCGATGCGGAACACGTTGAAGCCCCACGCGTCGCCGGCCTTCGGCGGAAGCGCGACGCGTTCCGGCACGGGCAGCGAGCGGAACCCTGCCCACGGCGCGAGGGCCGTCGCGACCCACCGCTTCGGCGTGCCGTCGGCATTCTTCTCGTGGCGGACGGCCGTCCGCAGCCCCTCGTGGTTCCAGGTGAGGTCCGACGTCACGTTCGGGTACGGCGCGACCATGCGGACGTCACAAACGACGTTGGCGGGGCTGATCTCGAGTTCCCAGTAGTCCTTCCCCGCCCAGGCGGGGTCGAGGAAGATCTCCACGACCTCCTCGTTCCAGATCTTGTCGTCCCGGTTGGTCATCGTGTGCCACGGCGCCGGATCGTCGGCGTCCCAGCGCAGGTAGAGCCCCTCGGGCGCCCAGAGCGCGCGGAATCGCGTCTCGTAGGGAGCCGGCACCCAGCTGATCACCTCCGCCCCGCTCCACGCCGCATCGTCTGCGGCAAGCAGCGCATCGGTGCGGCCGGCGGGGGCGCGGTGTACCGAGTAGCTCGTATCAGCGGGCAGCGGCGTCTGCGCAGGCCTGGACTGCGCCAGTGCCGGTTGCGCGTGGGTACCGACCAGCAACGCCGCCAGAGCGACGCACGAAAGGAAGGGACGCATGGCCGGAGTATACGGGAGCGGCCACGTCGGCCGTCGTCATTCGGCCTTCGGCCTTCGTCCCCCTCGGGGCCGGTAGATGCACCTCGAAGCGGCGTGAGTGTCCCGGCAGGACCATCCCGTTCCCCCAGCCGTCTTTCGCGAAGGCCCAAGGCCGAATGCCGAAGGCCGTCTTACAATGAACGGCTATGCAATCGCGCGAGATCCGTCGTGGATTCCTCGAGTTCTTCGAAGCACGCGGGCACCGGCCCGTGGCGAGTTCGTCGCTCGTCCCGGGGGACGACCCCACCCTGCTGTTCACGAACGCCGGGATGAACCAGTTCAAGGACGTGTTCCTCGGCAAGGAGCGACGCGACTACACGCGGGCGACCACCGCGCAGAAGTGCATGCGCGTGAGCGGCAAGCACAACGACCTCGACAACGTCGGGCCGTCGCCTCGTCATCACACGTTCTTCGAGATGCTCGGCAACTTCTCGTTCGGCGATTACTTCAAGGCCGACGCGATTCCATTTGCGTGGACGCTGCTCACCGACGTGTGGAAGCTGCCGGCCGACCGCCTGTACGCGACGATCTTCATGGGCGATGCGGCCGTCCCGCGAGACGACGATGCGTATGCGTTGTGGCGGACGTTCCTGCCGGCCGACCGCATCGGCGAACTCGGGGCCGACGACAACTTCTGGCAGATGGGCGACACCGGCCCGTGCGGGCGGTGCTCCGAGATCTACTACGTGAAAGACGACGGCTCCATGATGGAGATCTGGAACAACGTCTTCATGGAGTTCGACCGACAGCCGGGCGGCGCGCTCATACCGCTGCCCGCGCCCTCGATCGACACCGGGATGGGGCTCGAGCGCATCACCGCGGTGCTGCAGGGCGTCGACAGCAACTACGACACCGACCTCTTCCAGCCGCTGCTGCAGGACGTCGCGCGCATGTGCGGCCAGCCGTACACCGGGCACGACGTCCCGAGCACCTCGATGCGGGTGATTGCCGACCACATGCGCGCCAGCACGTTCCTCATCGCCGACGGCGTGATCCCGAGCAACGAATGGCGCGGCTACGTGCTGCGCAAGATCATGCGTCGCGCGATGCGGCACGGCAAGAAGCTCGGCATCACGCAGCCATTCATGCACGAACTCGCCGACCGCGTCGTCGCCGAGATGGGCGACGCGTACCCCGAGCTGCGCGCCAATCGCGACAGCGTCGTGCGCGTGATCCGATCGGAGGAGGAACGCTTCGACGCAGTGCTGACGGCAGGCCTCGGCCGCCTCGAGCAGGCGCTCGATCGCGCGGCGGCGTCAGGCAGCACGGTGGTACCGGGCGACGAGGTCTTCCGCCTGTACGACTCTCTCGGCCTGCCGCTCGACTTCATCGAGGACCTCGCCGGCGAGCGCCAGCTCACGGTCGATCGCGCCGGCTACGAGGCGGCGATGGAGCAGCAGCGCCAGCGCGCCCGGGCGAGCAGCCATTTCGAGATGACGCGGACGCAGGGATTCACCGTGCAGCGTCGGTCGACACAGGCCGAGCTCGATGCCCTCGGCGACGGCTTCGCGGGGTACGAGACCACGGAGATCCAGGACGCGAAGGTCGTGGCGGTGTTCGATGGCGAGCGCACGGAAGTCGAGGCGCTCGACGCCGAGACCACGGGGTTCGTCGTGCTCGATCGCACGCCGTTCTACGTCGAGAGCGGCGGGCAGGTGTCCGACACGGGGACGCTGACGACGGGTGACGCGTCGGCCGACGTGCAGGGCATGTCGCGACTCGCCGCCGGTGGGCCGCGGGTACATCACGTCCGTGTCTCGGCAGGCACGCTGCGCCGCGGCGCGACGGTCGCGGCGACGGTCGATGCGCAGCGGCGCGACGCGATCCGCCGCAACCACACCGCAACGCACCTGCTGCACGCGACGCTCAGGCAGGCACTCGGCACGCACGTGAAGCAGGCGGGGTCGCTCGTGGCACCCGATCGCCTGCGCTTCGACTTCGTCCACACGGGCACGATCTCGGCCGCCGAGCTCGAGGCGATCGAGCGCACCGTGAATGCGCAGATCGTGCGCAATGCCGGCGTGGAGACGACGGTGCGCCGAACCGACGAGGCCATGGCGCTCGGCGCGATGGCGCTGTTTGGCGAGAAGTACGGCGACAGCGTCCGCGTCGTCGACATTCCCGGGTTCAGCCTGGAGCTCTGTGGCGGCACGCACTGCCGTCACACGGGCGAGATCGGGCTGTTCGCGATCGTCAGCGAGAGTGGCGTGGCGGCGGGCGTCCGGCGCGTGGAGGGCGTGACCGGCGACGTTGCCGTGGGGCTGCTGCAGGACGGACGCCGCCAGTTGCAGGCGGTCTCGTCGGAGTTGCACACGACACCAGCGGAGGCCGCCGAGGCGGCGAGCAAGCTCCAGGCGGAGGTCAAGCGGCTGACGCGCGCCCTCCACGAGGCGCGGGTCAAGGCCGCACTGGGTGCGGGCGAGGGCGGCGGCAGCGGCCAGGCGACGCACGTCGTCGACGGCCTCAAGGTGGTGACCCGTCGCGTGGACGGCGTGCAGCGATCGGCGCTGCGCGAACTCGCCGACCGGATCAAGGCGGAGGTCGGGTCCGGCGTCGTGGTGCTCGCGGCCGAGGCCGAAGGCAAGGTGACCTTCGTCGTTGCCGTCACCGCCGACCTCACGAGCCGCGTCAAGGCCGGGGACCTCGTGAAGCGGCTCGGGCCGATCGTGGGGGGCGGCGGTGGCGGCCGGCCGGATTTCGCCGAGGCCGGCGGCAAGAAGCCCGAACAGATCGACGCGCTGCTTGCGGCCGCGCCGGGCGCCGTCGCCGACGCCATGGGGCAGCCGGCCCGCTGACACGATTGTCATCGCAGCGACGGCCCGCGCAGGTGCGTGTGGCCGTTGTTGCCACCATCCCGCCGTAGTCGTCGCCGATTCCGAGCGCGCGTTCGGGGATCGAGTCTTGCCTTGCCTTGCCGATGTGATGGGCATGGCAGCGCGCGCACTCCTTGCGACGACTCTCCTCCTGACGGTCGCGGGCGTCCAGCCTGCCGCCGCGCAAATCTACGTCGGTCGCGACGAGGCGGGCGGCATCGTCCTCTCCGACACGCCCATCACGGGCGCGGCCACCACGTACGCCGTCCGCAACTCCGGCCTCCGTACGACGCGCAGCGTGCCGTCGGACGTCGTGTCGCTCTACGACGAGGTCATCGAGGACGCGGCTGCCACGCACGGCGTGCGTCCGGAGCTGGTCCGTGCCGTCATCCAGGTGGAATCGGGCTTCAACCCGCGTGCGCGGTCGCACAAGGGCGCGATGGGGCTGATGCAGCTGATGCCCGGGACCGCTGCCGACCTCGGCGTGGACAACCCGTGGGATCCCGTCCAGAACATCAGGGGCGGCGTGGCCTACCTCGGCTCGCTGATCCGGCAGTTCGGCGACGAGGTGCTGGCCCTGGCGGCCTACAACGCCGGGCCCGGCGCCGTGGCTCGCCACGGGCAGCGGGTGCCCCCGTACCGCGAGACGCAGGACTACGTGCAGAAGATCACGCGTCGCACCGAGGCCCAGCCCGTGGGGCGTGCCGGGCGGCCGGTGATCTACAAGGTACTGGAGGAGGTCGACGGCCGCACGCAGTGGCGGCTCACCGATACCAGGCCGACGAGCGGGTACTTCGAGGTCGTGAGGTAGTCCTCAGGGACGTGCCCGCCGCGCCTTCAGCGAGTCGCGGAACTCGTGCCGGAGCGCCATGACCTCGTGGCGGTCGAGCCGCAGCACGCTCGCGATGCGGCTGATCTCGTTGTCCTCGACGGTGGTGATGCCGTGCTGGGCCGAGACGGTGAAGAGGGCCCGCAGCAACTGGAGCTTCTCGTCGTGCGTGGCGAGCAGCTCGAACTCGCGTGCGACCTGGTAATCCTCGGCGGCGCCGTGGCTGCCCGTGGCCTTGACGGCCAATTGCACGAGGTGCCGGGCCTGCTGCGCCGACACGTCGGCCTCCACCGCGAGCCGCGCCTCCATCACCTGCCGTTCATCGTCGCTCACGTCGTGGTCGGCAAACGCGACGCGCCCCAGGAGATAGGTGAACGCCGCGAGCAGCCGGGCGCGCTCGGGCGGCAGCCCATCGAGCACGGTCGCGATCTCCCCCACGGTCTCGGTCTCGTGGCGCGCCTCCTCGTCCCCCGTGAGTCCCAGGCTCCTGAACAACGCAGACAGCATCACCGCTCCGGCTTGAAGATGGCGCCCAGGATCCAGCTCACGATGCTCACGAGCAACGCCCCGAGCACGGCGCTGCCGAAACCTGCCAGTTCGAACCCCGGCACCAGCGCGGCCGTCAGGCCGAACGCGATGCCGTTGACGACGAGGTAGAACAGGCCCAGGGTGAGGATGGTGATGGGCAGCGTCAGGATGGTGATGATCGGCCGGACGAGGGCGTTCACGAGCCCGAGCACGAGCGCTGCGACGAGCAGAGCCGGCACCGACGCGACCATGACGCCGGGTACGAGGTAGGCCGCCACCCAGAGGGCCGCCGCGACGATCGCCCAGTGGACGAGGAAGCGCATGGGGGTAACGCTACCAGATTCGGGGTGCCGGGTAGCGGGTAGCGGGTAGCGGGTAGCGGGGTACGTAGGCGTCGGGCCGTGCCGGTACGTAGGCGTCGGGCCTTGCCCGACGCTGCGCCGCGCCACACATCAGCCGCGCGGCATCACGACGGTGCGCCGCACCGCACATCAGCCGCGCGTCCGCCGTCGGACCGCGATGAGGGCTCCGCTGACGAATCGCGAGCGCCGCATTACGATGACCCTGATGGCCGATTCTCCGATCTCGGATCGTCCGCTCCGCCTGGACGTATGGCTCGACGTGGCGTGCCTCTGCAAGACGCGGTCGGAGGCGCAGCGTGCGGTGAAGGGCGGCAAGGTGGAGGTCAACGGCGAGCGGCCCAAGCAGAACCGTGAGGTGAAGCCGGGCGACACGGTCACGCTGACCCGCCCGCTCGGCCGCAAACAGGTCGTCCGCGTGCTGGCCACGGCCGAGCAGCACCTGCCCAAGGCGGAGGCGAAAGCGCTCCTGTTCGAGGACGTCACACCGGCCCCGACCGCCGAGGAACAGGCGTTCCAGCAGCTGCTTCGCGACACCCGCCCTCGCGGTCCGCAGGTCACCCCCGACAAGCGCCAGCGCCGCGAACTCCGCCGGCTGCGCGGCCGCGAATGAAGCCCGTCGGGCAAGGCCCGACCCCTACGTACCGCGGTGCCTCGCCTCCTTCTCGGCACCCGTGCGGCTGGCCCGTTGGGCCTCCCTCTCCGTCGTTCCTCCTCCGTCCGT
>JAEYZV010000152.1 GCA_023427865.1 Acidobacteriota bacterium | reverse complement strand
GCGGTCGTCGCTCCGGCCGATGCGGCGGTCGCGCTCGGCACCGGCGATGGAATCACGCATCGCTTCCCGCCCGCGTCGGTGACGCGTGTCACGATCGAGCTGGGTTGAGAAGAGCACCGGCCTCTGCGAGGTCCCGACGCACGTCGCCGTCGTCCCTCCGACGTACGTAGCCGTCGCCCCCCGGGCGACGGTCTGCCCGTCGGGCAAGGCCCGACGCCTACGACCCGTCACGCTTGCCCGCCGACCAGGACGGTTTCAACGTACGTAGCCGTCGCCCCCTGGGCGACGGTCTGCCCGTCGGGCGAGGCCCGCCGGCTACGAGCCCGCACGCGTGTCCGCTAGCGGGCGCCACGCCGGCAGCCCGGGGAAGCGTGAAATACTCTCCCGGCGATGACTGCGTTCGCTCCTGCGTACGTCGAGCTGGTACTGAACGACATCTTCGAGGACGCCAAGCGGCTCTTCCTGTCGCAGCTGCGTGCGATCGACTACGCGCACCTGGTCATGCTCGCCGAGCAGGGCATCGTCTCGCGCGATGCCGCGCGTCTCATCCGCGCCGGTCTCGATGGAGTCGACGAGTCGCAGGTGCAGGCCGTGGCCTACGACGGCACCTACGAGGACCTGTTCTTCTACCTCGAGCAGACGCTCGTCGATACCTGCGGCCACGAGATCGCCGGCCGCCTGCACACGGCCCGCAGCCGCAACGACATCGACATGACGATGTACCGCATGCGGTTGCGCGAGGCACTGCTCGAGACGTGTGCGGCGGTGGAAGACCTGCGGCGGGCGCTCGTCGATCTCGCCGGCGAGCACGTGCACACCGTGTATGCGGCGCACACGCACACACAGCCGGCGCAGCCGAGCACGGTGGCGCACTACCTGCTCGCCGCCATCGAGCAACTCGGGCGCGATCACGCGCGGCTCCGTGCGGCGTACGCCACGGTGAACCGCAATCCGCTCGGGGCCTGTGCGATCACCGGGACGGGCTTCCCCATCGATCGCGAGCGGACGAGCGAGCTCCTCGGGTTCGACGGCCCGACCGGGAACACCTACGGCAGCATCGCCACGGTGGACTACCTGCTCGAGGCGACCGGCGCGCTCTCGGTCGCGCTGGTCGGGCTCGGCCGCTTCGTGCAGGACCTGATGCTGTGGTGCACAGCGGAGTTCGGGTACCTGCGGCTCTCGGACGGCTACGTGCAGTGCAGCAGCATCATGCCGCAGAAGCGCAACCCGGTGGCGCTCGAGCACGCCCGCGCGCTCGGGAGCAAGGCGCTCGGGCAATCGCAGGCGATCGCGCTGACCGTCCACAACACGCCGTTCGGCGACATCGTCGACACGGAGGACGACCTGCAGCCGCTCGTGGCCAACACGTTCCGTGACGCCATCCGCGCCATCCGTCTCGTCGCCGGCGCGATGTCGGAAGCGACCTTCGACGTCGCGAAGATGGCCGGGCGGGCCGCCGAGGGCGGCACCACGGTGACCGAACTCGCCGACACGCTGGCGCGGACGCACGCGCTGCCGTTCCGCGTGAGTCATGAGGTGGCGGCCCGGTTCGTGGCGGAGCGGAAGCGGTCGCCGGAGTCATCCCTCGTGGAGGCGCTCGCCGTGGCGACCACCGCGGTGCTCGGGCGCGTGCTGCCGTACACGGACGAGGCACTGCAGCACCTGCTCAGCGCGCCGCACTTCGTCGCGGTGCGGGAAACGCTCGGCGGCCCGGCGCCATCGCGTACGACGACGGCGCTTGCCGAAGCAGCTGCGCAGCTCGACGCCGACCGTGGCTGGACGTCCACCAGGCGCGACCTGTTGCGCGAGGCAGCGCGGGTCCGGCGCGCGGCGGTGGAGGCGTTGTGACGGCCGACGACACCCGTGCCCACACACGGAGATCCGCCGTGAAGGTGATCGTGGTGGAGACCCTCACACTGCTCGTCCTCTTCGCGCTGCAGCAGGCCTTCACGCCCTGACCCATGCACCCCGTCGACTGGATCATCATCGGCCTGTACCTCGCCTGGATCATCTGGACCGGTATCCAGCACACACGCGGCAGCATGGAGATCGAGGGCTACTTCCTCGGCCATCGCAGCTACCCGTGGTGGGCCGTGGGCCTGTCGGTGATGGCGACGCAGCTGAGCGCGATCACCATGGTCGGCACGACCGGTCAGGGGTACATGGACGGGCTGCGGTTCATCCAGTTCTACTTCGGCCTGCCGCTCGCGATGGTCATCCTCTCGGTGACCGCCGTGCCGTTCTTCCACCGCGCCAGGGTCTACACGGCGTACGAGTACCTCGAGCGCCGCTTCGACCTGAAGACCCGCACGCTCACGAGTGCGCTCTTCCTCCTGTCGCGCGGGCTGTCGTGCGGCACGATCATCTCGGCGCCTGCGGTGATCCTCTCGATCATCATGGGCTGGAACCTCACGCTCACGGTGCTGCTGATCGGCATCCCGACGGCGATCTACACGATGCTCGGTGGCGTGCAGGCCGTGACGTGGACCGACGTGAAGCAGATGTACGTCATCGTGTTCGGGCTCGTGGCCGTGGCGATCGCGCTGGTCCTCGGACTGCCCGACGAGGTGGGCGTCGGCGACGCCCTGCACGTGGCTGGCGTCACCGGCCGCATGCAGGCGTTCGACTTCCGCTTCTCGCTGAGCGAAACCTACACGTTCTGGTCGGGACTCATCGGCGGCCTGTTCCTGATGCTCTCGTACTTCGGCTGCGACCAGAGCCAGGTGCAGCGCTACCTCACCGCCCGGTCCGAGAGCGAGGCGACGTCGTCGCTCTACATGAGCGCGTACTGGAAGATTCCGCTCCAGGTGCTGGTGCTGATGATCGGCGTGCTCGTCTTCGTCTTCTACCTGTTCCACCAGCCGCCGATGCTGTTCAACCCGGTCCACGAGGCGCGCGTGAAGTCGGGCGCGCTCGCCGGCGACTATGCCGACGCCGAGCGGCGCTTCGACGAGGCGTTCGCCGCGCGACGCGACGCGGCCCGTGCGCTGGCCGTCACCGAGCAGCCCGAGGCGCAGGCCGCGGCCGAGCGGCGCTTCCTCGAGTCGGATGCCGCGCTGCGCGCCGTGCGGAGCGACGCCACGGCCCTCGTGCAGGAGGCGACCGGCGACAGGACGTATCGCGACGTGAACTACGTGTTCCCCACGTTCGTCACCACGCACCTGCCGATCGGGCTGGTCGGCATCGTGCTGGCGGCCATCATGGCCGCAGCCATGTCGAGCATCGCCGCCGAGCTCAACTCGCTCGCCACGACCACGGTGATCGACTTCTACCGCCGGCTCGTCCGCCCCGAGGCGCCCGACACGCACTATCTCGTCGTGTCGCGCATCGCCACCGCCGGATGGGGCGTGTTCACCTGCATCGTTGCGCTCTATGCTGCCGACCTCGGGTCGCTCATCGAGGTGGTCAACCGCTTCGGCTCCTTCTTCTATGGATCGATTCTCGGCGTGTTCATGCTCGCGATGGTCACCCGTCGCGCCTCGGGCACGGGTGCGTTCGTCGGCCTCATCGGCGGGATGTCGCTCGTGGCGACCGTCGCCTTTGCGCGGCCCGACATCTCGTTCCTGTGGCACAACGTCATCGGCGCGATCGGCGTGGTCGTGGTGGGGCTGCTCGTGAGCGCGATCGCCCCGGCGCCGCGCGTCGGCGCCGGGAGTGCAGCGTGAGGGTGGCCGTCGCGGTGATGGCCATCGCCTGCCTGCTGGCGACCGGGCGTGTCCAGGCGCAACCACCCGCCGAACCGCCGCCCGCGGACCCGCCGCGCATCCAGGCGCCCGACCCCGGGAGGCGCATCCAGATCGGTCTCGCGCTCGGTCCCGGGCTCGACGTGGTGGTGCCCACCAACACCGCCGCGTCGATGGCGTGGGTGCCGCGGCTTTCCATCCGTTTTCCACCGGTCGCGGGCTGGTCGCCGACCGTCGGCTTCGGATGGTTCGATACGGAGATAGAGGGCGCCCAGTTCGGCCGGGACGAGGAGATGGGCGACCTGCAACTGCGGCCGATCATGCTCGGCGCTCGCTACACGTGGCTGCGCGGTGACTACAGCCTCGACCTGGCCGCCACCGCTGGCCCCTCGTTCTCCGACTTCGACGTCCACGGCAACGTCGCGCGGCGGGTCTTCGGTGCGCAGGAGGTGCGCGCCGAGGCGAACACGTCGCTGGCCACGAAGCTGCAGGGCGGCGTCTGGTACGACTACAACGATCGCGTGTCGCTTCGCGGCACCGTGGCGTACTTCAGGTGCGCGCCCGAGGTCACGGTGACGGCGGGCGGCCAGTCGCGCCGCTTCAAGCAGTCGGCCAACGCCATCCA
>JAEYZV010000135.1 GCA_023427865.1 Acidobacteriota bacterium | reverse complement strand
GCCCCCTGCCCCACGGGCTCGGCCGGGACCGGTTCTTCAACGCTGACCGGTACGGGCGTGTTCCGCAGCTTCACGAGCTCGACGTCGAGGCACAGTGCCTGGAGCTCGCGGATGAGCACGTTGAACGACTCGGGCAGGCCAGGCGTGAAGCTGGCGTCGCCCTTGACGATCGCTTCGTAGATCTTGGCGCGACCGGTCACGTCGTCGGACTTGGCCGTCAGCAGTTCCTGCAGGATGTGCGCGGCGCCATACGCTTCGAGCGCCCACACCTCCATCTCGCCGAAGCGCTGCCCCCCGAACTGCGCCTTGCCCCCCAGCGGCTGCTGGGTGATGAGCGAGTACGGACCGATCGACCGCGCGTGGATCTTGTCGTCGACCAGGTGCGACAGCTTGAGCATGTAGATGTACCCGACGGTCACCGTCTGCTCGAACCGCTGCCCCGTCATGCCGTCGAACAGCACCGTCTTGCCCTCATCGGGCAGGCCGGCCAGCGTCAGGTACTGACGGATCTCGTCTTCCTTCGCGCCGTCGAACACCGGCGTGGCGAAGTGGACGCCTTCCTTGAGCGTGCTCGTGAACGCCGCGACGTCGTCCACCGTGGCCGACTGCAACGCCCGGACGCGGTCGGAGTTCGGGAACACCGTCGCCAGCCGCGCCTTCACCTCCTCGATCGCCCGCTGATCGCGGACCATCTGGTCGAGCTGCTCGCCGATGCCGTGCGCGGCCCACCCGAGGTGCGTCTCGAGGATCTGCCCGACGTTCATGCGCGACGGCACGCCGAGCGGGTTCAGCACGATCTCCACCGGACGCCCGTCCGGCAGGTACGGCATGTCCTCTTCCGGCAGGATGCGCGCGATGACGCCCTTGTTGCCGTGCCGGCCGGCCATCTTGTCGCCCACCGACAGCTTGCGCTTCATGGCGACATAGACCTTCACCAGCTTGATCACGCCCGGCGGCAGTTCGTCGCCGCGGCGGATCTTCTCCTTCTTCTCCTCGAAGACCTCGCGCGTCACCTCGACCTGGCGGTCGGTCCGCTCCTCGATCTCGCGGAGGGCGTCCTCGAGGCGCACGTCGTTGGCCTCGATGCGGGCGCGCACCAGCGAGAGGAACGGCACGTCGTGCATCAGCTCACGCGTCAGCACCGTGCCCTTCTTCACGAGCCGCTGCTGCCCGTGCTGGTCGAACAGGTCGGTGCGGAGCGTCTGCCCGTCCAGGAGACCGATCACGCGCTTCTTCACCTCGTCGTGAAGGATGCGGATCTCGTCCTGGAGGTTCTTCTCCATCATCTCGAGCTCTTCGGCCTCGATGGCCTTGGCCCGGTCATCCTTCTCGATGCCCTTGCGCGAGAAGATCTTGACGCCGACGATGATGCCCTCGATGCCCGGCGGGCAGGTCAGCGACGCGTCCTTCACGTCGCCGGCCTTCTCGCCGAAGATCGCCCGCAGCAGCTTCTCTTCCGGCGTCAGCTGCGTCTCGCCCTTCGGCGTGACCTTGCCGACGAGGATGTCGCCCGGCTTGACGTACGCGCCGATGCGGATGATGCCGCTCTCGTCGAGGTCGCGCAGGTAATTCTCGCCGACGTTCGGGATGTCGCGCGTGATCTCCTCGGGCCCGAGCTTGGTGTCGCGGGCCTCGATCTCGAACTCCTCGATGTGGATGGAGGTGTAGTAGTCCTCCTTGACCAGCTTCTCGGAAACGAGGATCGCGTCCTCGAAGTTGTAGCCGCGCCACGGCATGAACGCGACGAGCACGTTGCGGCCGAGCGCGAGCTCGCCCATCTCCGTGCACGGGCCGTCACCGAGCACCTGCCCCTTCAGCACCTTGTCGCCCACCCGGACGATCGGCCGCTGGTTGATGCAGGTGTTCTGGTTGGACCGCTTGAACTTGATCAGGTTGTAGATGTCGGCGCCCATCTCGCTCGACGTCTGCTCACCCTCGACACGCACGACGATGCGCTGGCTGTCGACGAAGTCCACCACGCCAGCCCGGCGCGCCAGCACCACCGCGCCCGAGTCGCGGGCGGTGATGTACTCCATCCCGGTGCCGGCGTACGGCGCCTTGGCGCGCAGCAGCGGCACGGCCTGCCGCTGCATGTTGCTGCCCATCAGCGCGCGGTTCGCGTCGTCGTTCTCGAGGAACGGGATGAGCGAGGCCGCCACCGACACCAGCTGCTTGGGCGAGACGTCGATGAACTGGATGTTCTCGCGCGGCGCCAGGATGAAGTTGCCCGCCTGGCGCGCGTTGACGCGCTCGCTCACGAACTGCCCGTCCGCGCCGACCTCGGCGTTGGCCTGCGCGATGATGTACTGGTCCTCCTCCCACGCGGAGAGGTAGAACGGGTGCGGCTCGAACTCGAGCTCTGGCGCGCCCTTGAGCGCGGCCGCCGCCTCCTCGGCGCGCACCACCGCGCCGGTCTCGAGCTTGCCGGCGCCGCTGGTCACCTTCACGTAATCGACGACGAACCCGTTCTCGACCTTGCGGTACGGCGACTCGATGAAGCCGAACTCGTTGATGCGCGCGTACGACGAGAGCGACGAGATCAGGCCGATGTTCGGCCCTTCCGGCGTCTCGATCGGGCAGATGCGGCCGTAGTGCGTCGGGTGCACGTCGCGCACCTCGAAGCCCGCACGCTCACGCGACAGCCCGCCCGGCCCGAGCGCCGAGAGACGCCGCTTGTGCGTGATCTCGGACAGCGGGTTGGTCTGGTCCATGAACTGCGACAGCTGCGAGCTGCCGAAGAACTCACGGATCGCGGCCATCACCGGCTTGGCGTTGATCAGGTCGTGCGGCATGGCGGTGGCCATTTCCTGGTACACCGACATCTTTTCCTTGATCGCACGCTCCATCCGGACCAGGCCGATGCGGAACTGATTCTCGAGCAGCTCGCCGACCGAGCGCACGCGCCGGTTGCCGAGGTGATCGATGTCGTCCACGTTGGCCGGGTTGCGGCGCAGCTTGAGCAGGTACTTGATGACCTCGTAGAAGTCCGCCGGGTGCAGCACCTTCTCGTCGAGCGGCGTCTGCAGCTTCAGCTTCGTGTTGAGCTTCAGGCGGCCGACGCGCGAGAAGTCGTACTTCTGCGGGTTGAAGAACATGCTCTCGAACAGCGAGCGCGAGCTCTCCAGCGTCGGAGGATCCCCCGGCCGCAGGCGGCGATAGATCTCGATCAGCGCCTCCTCGTGCGTCCGGATCGGGTCCTTCTTCAGCGTCGTCGACAGCACCGGCCCGACTTCGTCCTTCTCGGGGAAGAAGACGTCGATGCGCTCGATGCCCTTCTCCTGCGCCATGGCGATGACGCGGGCCGACAGCTCCTCGTTGGCCTCGAGCAGCACCTCACCCGACGAGGGGTCGACGACGTCGGCGGCCGTGTAGGGCAGCTCGCCCTCGAGCTGCGACAGGTCGACCGGCACCTCGGTGATGCCGGCGGCGCGCAGCGCGCGGATGGCGGCGCGCGTGATGCGCTTGCCGCGGGTCAGCGCCACTTCGCTGCCGGGGATCGTGAGGTCCTCGCCGGCGCGCCAGTCGACGGGGCTGTCGTTGACCGACCACAGCACCTGGTCGTTCTTCAGGTGCAGCTGGTCGATGGTGTAGAAGGCGCGCAGCATCTCGTCGGCGTTGCGGAGGCCGAGCGCCCGCAGGAACACCGTGCCGAGGAACTTGCGCTTGCGGTCGATGCGCACGTACAGCAGGTTCTTGCTGTCGTACTCGAACTCGACCCACGATCCCCGGTACGGGATCAGCTGGCCGATGAAGAGCGTCTTGTCCTCGGTGTGGAAGAAGGCGCCCGGCGACCGGTGCAGCTGCGAGACGATGACGCGCTCGGTGCCGTTGATGATGAACGTCCCGTGATCGGTCATCAGCGGGATGTCGCCGAAGTAGACCTCCTGCTCCTTGATGTCGCGGATGGTCTTGGCGCCCGTGTCGGGGTCCTTGTTCCAGACCACGAGACGGATCGTCACCTTGAGCGGGATGGCGTAGGTCATCCCGCGCTCGAGGCACTCGTTGATGTCGTACTTGAGGTTGAGCGCCATGCGGCGCCCGCCGATCTCGTGGACCAGCCCCCGGGCCTCGTCGCCCCAGCCGCACTCGTCCCAGTTGCCGATCGAGTACTCGATGAATTCCAGCGAGGAGTTCTCGCGGAAGTCCGAGATCGGGAACACGGACTTGAACACGGCCTGCAGGCCGACGTCCTCGCGCTCGGCCGGCAGCGTGTACATCTGCAGGAAGCGATCGTAGGACTTCTTCTGGATTTCGATGAGGTTGGGAATCGGGACCGTAGTCCGGATCTTGGAAAAGTCGATGCGCTCGCGGTAGACGTTCTTGGCCAGGCTGCTGCTCATACTGCTCGATTCCCCCGGGTCGGTTCGTCAGGAACCACCCGCGCACGAGGTCTTCGGAGGCGAATCACTCAAACGGCGAAAGCCGCGCGGTCCGCCGTCGCGCCTTCGGCGCTCTGGCGGGACACACGCGGCTCGCGAGAAGCCGAGACCGTGCTACTTGATCTCGACCTTCGCGCCGGCCTCTTCGAACTTCTTCTTGATGGCCTCGGCCTCGTCCTTGGCCACGCCTTCCTTGATCGGCTTGGGCGCGCCTTCGACGAGATCCTTGGCTTCCTTCAGACCGAGCGAGGTCACCTCGCGGACGGCCTTGATCACGTTGATCTTGTTGGCGCCCACGTCGGTCAGGACCACGTTGAACTCGGTCTTCTCCTCGGCCGGAGCCGCCGCGGCACCGCCGCCGGCCGGACCCGCCACCACCACCGGAGCCGCCGCCGCGGCCGAAACGCCGAGCTCGGACTCGAGCGTCTTGACGAGCTTGGAAAGCTCCATCACCGAGATGTTCTTGATGTACTCGACCACCTGGTCCTGCGTCACTTCTGCCATTGTCCCAATCTCCTTACTGTCGACTATCAGCGCTCTGCGTCCGGCTTTCAGCTATCGACGGTCTCCATCGCTGACGTTCCGCACCACCCGGACACAGCAGACGGCCTGATAGCTGACAGCGACCTCGTCCGAGACCACCCCGCGGGTGGCCGGTTCTCACTCGCCCTTCTTCTTCTCCACCTGCGACAGAACGTTCATCAGGTCCCGCGGAGCCGCGCTCAGCACGCTCACGATCTGGACCATCGGTGCCTGCAGCAGGTACAGCAGCTTGGCGTACAGCTCCGGCTTGCCGGGCATGTTGGCCAACTCGTTGACGGCCGGGCCCTCGACCACGTCACCCTGCACCACCGCCGCCTTGAGCACGAGCGCGGGGGCGGTCTTGGCAAACGTCGTCAGCACCTTCGCGAGCGCGACCGGGTCGTCGCCGCTGAAGGCGACCGCCGTCGTGCCCGTGAAGTGGGGCGCCAGCGCCTCGAAGGGGGTGCCGGCCATCGCGCGACGCGCGAGGGTGTTCTTGACGACCTTGTACGAGCCCTTGACGGCCCGCACCTGCCGGCGCAGTTCGGTGACCTCGGGCACCTTCAGCCCGCGGTACTCCATCACGATCAGGCTGTCGGTGCCGCCGAAGGCGTCCGTCAACTGCCCGAGTTCCAATTGCTTGTCAGCGCGAGAAACAGCCATGGTCTCTCCCCTTACTTGACGAGCGACTCGACATGCGAAGTGTCGATCGCCACGCCCGGGCCCATGGTCGAGCTGACCGTCAGGCTCTTGAGGTACTTGCCCTTGGCCGCCGCGGGCTTCGCCTTCATCACGCTGTCGAACAGCGCGTGCGCGTTGGCCAGGAGGTTCTCGGTCGGGAACGACACCTTGCCGATCGGGGCGTGCACGATGCCGGTCTTGTCCACGCGGAACTCGACCTTGCCCGCCTTGATCTCCTGCACCGCCTTGGTGATGTCGGTCGTCACCGTGCCGGTCTTCGGGTTCGGCATCAGGCCGCGCGGCCCGAGCACCTTGCCGAGGCGCCCGACCGCACGCATCATGTCGGGCGTGGCCACGACGGCGTCGAAGTCCGTCCAGCCGCCCGAGATCTTCTCGACGATCTCCTCACCGCCCACCGCGTCGGCGCCGGCGGCTTCCGCCTCGCGCTGCTTCTCGGGGTTGGCGATGACGAGCACCCGCTTGGTCTTGCCGAGGCCGTGCGGCAGCACCACCGTGCCGCGCACCATCTGATCGGCATGCTTGGGGTCGACACCGAGGCGCATCGCGACCTCGACGGTCTCGTCGAACTTCGTGTACTTCAACTTCTGGACGAGCGGAATCGCCTCGTCCAGCACGTACGGCCGGGCTTCGACCTGCGCGCGTGCCGCCGCGTACTTCTTCCCGGGAGTGGGCATGTGTCCTCCGTGGTCCCGTCGGCCGACGAGCGGCCTCCCACGTTTACTGAAATTCTGAAATGCTGAAATTCTGCAATTTCAGAATTCCTGCAACTTCACCATTGCAGAATTGCAGGAATTTCACCCTACGACGTCGATCCCCATCGAGCGGGCCGTACCGGCGACGCTGCGGATGGCGTGCTCGAGCGACTCGGTGTTGAGGTCGGGGAGCTTGGTCCTGGCAATCTCCTCGACCTGCGCGGCCGTCACCGTGCCGACCTTGTTCTTGTTGGGCTCGGCCGAGCCCCTCTCCACCTTCGCCGCACGCTTGAGCAGCACGGGCGCCGGCGGGGTCTTCAGCACGAACGTGTACGAGCGGTCGGCGTACACCGTCACCACCACGGGGATGATGAGGCCGTCCTGCCCGGCAGTCTTCGCGTTGAAGTTCTTGCAGAAGTCCATGATGTTCACGCCCTGCGGACCGAGTGCGGTCCCGACGGGCGGCGCCGGCGTTGCCTTGCCGGCGGCGATCTGGAGCTTCACGAGCGCTTGAACCTTCTTGGCCATCTGTCCTCGACCTCTAGAGCTTCTCGACCTGCAGGAAGTCGAGTTCCACCGGCGTGGAACGCCCGAAGATCGTCACCATGACCTTCAGCGTGCTGCGCTCGGTATTGACTTCGTCCACCGTCCCGTTGAAGTTGGTGAACGGTCCCTCGTTGATCCGCACCTGGTCGCCCTTCTCGAAGTGGTACTTCGGCTTGGGCTTCTCGGCGCTCTCGCGCACCTGCGCGAGGATGTTGTCCACTTCTTCGCGGGTGAGCGGCGTCGGCTTGGCGCCCGCGCCCACGAACCCGGTGACCTTCGGGGTGTTCTTGACGACGTGCCACGCGTCGTCGGTCATCAGCATCTCGACGAACAGGTAGCCGGGGAAGATCCGCTTCTGCATCTCGGCCTTGCGGCCGCTGCGCATCTCCATGACCGTCTCCTGCGGGACGAGCACTTCGCCGAACTTGTCCTGCAGGCCGTACGCGTGCACGCGCTGCTCGAGTGACACCTTGACCTTCTTCTCGAAGCCCGAGTAGGTGTGCACGATGTACCAGTTGAGTGCCGCGGCGGACGGCGCGGCGCCTTCGTGCGTCTCGCTCATGCCGCGCCTCCCAGCCGGAAGATCCACTCGACGATCTTGTTGAAGACCACGTCGATGGTGAACAGGTACAGGCCCATGACGACCGAGAACACGATCACGACGACCGTCGTGGCCTGCACCTCGCGCTTGGTGGGCCAGGTGACCCGGCTGGTTTCCTCGCGCACCTTCGAGAGGAAGTCCTTGGCGCGCGGCCACCAGCCCAGCGGGCCACGGGCCGCGGTGACCGGGGCATCGGCCTCGCGACGGCCTGCCTGAGCGTCGTTGACGTTGTCCACCATCGCGGTCTTCACGGTGCGGTTCCTTCAGCGCAGGCGCCCGGTGCGACATGCGTGTTCATCGCGCTGGACGCGACCCGGGCGTCGCCGGCGGGTGTGGCAGGCCAGGAGGGACTCGAACCCCCAGCCCCCGGTTTTGGAGACCGGTGCTCTGCCAATTGAGCTACTGGCCTGTTCGGAGCCACCATCGGACAAGAGTCCGACGGCTACTTGCTCTCCTTGTGATCCGTGTGCGACTTGCAGAAGCGGCAGAACTTCTTCATGTTCAGACGTTCGGTCGTCTTCATCTAGTTTCGCGTCGTGCTGTATTTGCGACGCTTTCACTCGCCGCACGCGAGCTGAACGATATCTCTCATGGCTGCTTACCTATCGCGTTGGTAGGAACGGCTGTCCCAGCCGCCCGTCCCAGCCGTCCGTCCCCGTCACCGCGCGGCGGTGATCGGCCGGCTCGGAGAGCCGGCCCTACCAGGTAAGTCGTCGATGAACGACGACTTACTGCAGAATCTCGGTGATCGTGCCGGCGCCCACCGTGCGGCCGCCCTCGCGGATGGCAAACCGCAGCCCCTTCTCCAGCGCCACCGGCCCGATGAGCTCGATCTCCATCGTCACGTTGTCGCCCGGCATCACCATCTCGATGCCCTCGGGCAGCTTGGCCACACCCGTCACGTCCGTCGTCCGGATGTAGAACTGCGGCCGGTACCCGTTGAAGAACGGCGTGTGCCGCCCGCCCTCTTCCTTGGTGAGCACGTACACCTCACCCTTGAACTTGGTGTGCGGCGTGATCGACCCCGGCTTGGCCAGCACCTGCCCGCGCTCCACCGCTTCCTTGTCGATGCCCCGCAGCAGCGCCCCGATGTTGTCGCCCGCCTGCCCCTCGTCGAGCAGCTTCTTGAACA
>JAEYZV010000124.1 GCA_023427865.1 Acidobacteriota bacterium | reverse complement strand
GTTTGCGTGCTGCCTCGTTTCCGCGCTAATGTCGAGGAGTCGGGTTCCTGCGACTTGTCCCGCAATCGCACCGGGCGATCCGCGAAACCGGATCGTTCGTCCCGCGATCCAATTGCACGAATCACGTTACCCACTGCAAGCGCTGCTGGCAGATGCGGCCTCCGGCTGCTAACGCCCGCGCGCTGCGTGGCTTACACGCGTGTGACCAATGGCGGGGCAACTGGCACGCCCCTCGCTATCGTGCGTAGGCGTGAGTCATATCGGTTCATCGAAGGAGAAGGTACTCATGAATATCTGGAAGCGCCTGTGCTTCACGGTGCTCGCCAGCCTGCTCGGCTCGACCCTCGCGGTCGCGCAGGGCACGCAGACGGGTGAGCTCCGGGGCACGGCGGTCGACACGCAGGGCGGCGTGCTGCCCGGTGTTGTCGTCACCGCCAGCTCGCCCTCGCTGCAGGGCGTGCGCACGACGACCACGGACGAGAACGGGATTTATCTGCTGCGCGGCCTGCCGGCTGGACAGTACACCGTCAAGTTCGAGTTGTCGGGCTTCTCGACGCTCGAGGAGCAGGCGACGGTGAACGTCGGGTCGCCGACGGCCGTCAACGCCACGCTTGGCATCGGCGGGCAGACCGAAACGGTCACTGTCACCGCCAACCCGGTCGAAGCGGCGATCACCAGCACCGCTACGACGGCCAACTTCAAGTACGACGAGGTCCAGGCGCTGCCGTCGGGGCGCAACCCGCAGGCCATCGCGCAGCTCGCGCCCGGCCTCACCACCAACACGCCCAACGCCGGGCAGATCACGATCTCGGGCGCGTTTGCGTACGACAACGTGTTCCTGGTCGACGGCGTGGACGTCAACGACAACCTGTTCGGCACGTCGAACAACCTGTTCATCGAAGACGCCATCGAGGAGACGCAGGTGCTCACGTCGGGCATCTCGGCCGAGTTCGGGCGTTTCTCGGGCGGCGTGGTGAACGTCGTGACCAAGAGCGGCGGCGATCAGTTCTCCGGCTCGTACCGCCTGAACCTGTCCAACGACAAGTGGCAGGAGCGTTCGCCGTTCGAGGTGTCGCGCGGCATCCAGAAGGCAGACAAGATCAACCCCATCCACGAAGGGACGTTCGGCGGTCCGATCCTGCGCGGCAAGCTGTGGTTCTTCGGCGCCGGCCGCTACCTGAGCACCGAGAACCAGACGACGCTGGCCGGCACGGGGCAGCCGTTCCTCAGCACCAACGAGGAGAAGCGCGGTCAGTTCAAGGCGACCTACACGCTGGCCAACAACCACACGTTCTAGGGCACGTACACGACGGTGCGTCGCGACGCGGTGCGCACCGGCCTCGGCATCACGGGCGACCCGCGCGCGTCGGAGAGCCCGAGCTTCCCGAACGACGGCTACATCGTCAACTACCGCGGCGTGCTCACCGACAAGCTGTTTGCCGACGTGCGCTTCTCGCGCAAGGAGTTCGGCTTCCGCAACAGCGGTGGCACGGGCCAGAACCTGTCCGATTCGCCGTTCATCAATCTGAGCGCGCCAACGGTCCACTACAACGCGCCGTACTTCGACGCGACCGACCCCGAGAACCGCAACAACTACCAGGTGGCGGGCAGCCTGTCCTACGCGCTGACGACGCCGAGCGTCGGCACGCACGACGTCAAGGGCGGCTTCGAGGTGTTCAACAGCACGCGGACGGGCGGCAACTCGCAGTCGCCGACCAACTACGTGTACAACACCGATTACCTGGGCACGATTCCGAACCCCGTGCTCGACGCGCAGGGGCGGTTCGTCCCGGTGTTCGTTCCCGGCGAGTCGCTGCTCGAGAACTACATCCCGACGCGCGGCGCGCAGGTGGACACCCGCACGCTGTCGTTCTACATCCAGGATCAGTGGCGCCTCGGCCGCCAGTGGACCTTCGACATCGGCGCGCGGTACGAGCGGGTCGACGGCGAGGCCACCGGTGGCATCACCACGGTCGACAGCAGCGCATTCGTGCCGCGGCTGGCGGCCTCGTTCGACATCCTCGGCGACGGTCGTCTCGTGGCCCAGACCACGTACGCCCATTACGCCGGCAAGTACAGCGAGAGCCAGTTCGCCAACAACACCACCGTCGGCAACCCGACCTACATCCTCGGCGTGTACACCGGGCCGGAGGGTGAGGGCGTGGACTTCGCGCCCGGGCTGAACCCGGCCAACTACGAGACGATCTACGGCGAGTTCCCGCTGGCGAACATCTTCGTGGCCGACGGGCTCTCCTCGCCGATCACGCGTGAGTTCACGGCGTCGCTCGGGGCGGCCGTGGGACGTGGCTTCGTCAAGGGCACGTTCATCGATCGCGATGTCAACAACATGGTCGAGGACTTCATCGACCTGCCGGGTGGCGAGACGACGGTGATCGAGAACGGCATCGACTTCGGCACCTTCCAGAACGTGTGGTACCGGAACTCGGACATCCCCGAGCGTCGTTACCAGGCGCTGCAGTTCCAGGGGCGCTATCCGCTGTTCGACCGACTCGTGCTCTACGGCAACTACACGTACCAGCTCAAGAACGACGGCAACTTCGAGGGTGAGGGCGTGAACACGCCGGGCAGCTCGTCGGTGTTCGGCGACTATCCGGAGATGTTCACCGAAGCCCGCAACTTCCCGAAGGGCCGGCTGAACGACTTCCAGCGTCACAAGGTGCGCGCGTGGGGGCTGTACACCCAGCCGCTCGGCTTCCTCGGCGAGGTCGACTTCTCGCTGCTGTACCGCTATGACTCGCCGCTGACCTACAGCCTGTCGTCGGGCAGCGTGCCCCTCACGGCAACGCAGCGTGCGTTGGCTTCGGCCTACGCATCACTGCCGAACAACCAGACGCTGTTCTACGCGGAGCGTGGTTCGGAGTCGTTCGACGCCGCGCACCTGTGGGACCTCGGCGTGCAGTTCGAGATCCCCGTGTTCAAGTCGCTCCGGCCCTACGCCAAGCTCGACGTGTTCAACCTGTTCAACAACGACAAGCTGATCGCGTGGAACACCACGGTGTCGCCGGACAACAACGGCCCGCGCGACGCGCTCGGCCTGCCGCTGAACTACATTCGCGGCGGCAGCTTCGGCAATGCGACCGGCAACGCCAGCTACCCGGCGGCGCGCCGGATCGCGGTCGCGCTCGGCTTCCGCTTCTGATTGGCGGGGTCGGCCGTCGCTGCCGGCCGTCTGCCACACATGGATGCCAGAAGGCCGCCCCTCGCAACGGGGGGCGGCCTTTCGTCGTCTTGAAGAGGATGCCGACGCTGTTCGCGCCGCGAGCGGGGTTCCTCGCACTGCTGGCGGTCATCGTTCTCGTCACACCGGCGGCCGGGCAGGCCCGATTCGATGCCGAACGGCTACGCCAGGAAGCATCGAAGCTCCCTCAACTGCACACGCTGCGCGTGAGCCATCGCGGCGCGATCGTCGGCGGTTACGACGACCGTCCCTCGCGGCGCACGGCCGCGGCTAACGTCAAGTCCGCGTCGAAGGCGCTGATCGGCGCGCTCGTCGGCATCGCCATCGACCGGGGCAGCCTCCCGCCCACCGATACGCCGATCGCGCGCTGGTTTCCGCAGCTGCGCACGGACCCCGACACCCGCAAGCGCGCCATCACCCTCGAACACCTCCTGACGATGCAGAGCGGTCTCGAGTCGAC
Source organism: Acidobacteriota bacterium (assembly GCA_023427865.1). Classification (GTDB taxonomy): domain Bacteria; phylum Acidobacteriota; class Vicinamibacteria; order Vicinamibacterales; family Vicinamibacteraceae; genus Luteitalea. Next base: position 240 of record JAEYZV010000124.1, on the reverse strand, counting down.
GAGTGGCGAGAACTACGGCCGATGGGTGCGCAGCCGCAACTGGGTCGCTTTCGCGCTCGCGCGTCCGCTCGTCGCCGCCCCGGGCACGGGCATGCAGTACAGCACCGGCACGTCACACCTGCTGTCGGCCATCCTGACCAAGGCGACAGGCGTGTCGACCCATGCGTATGCCCAACGCGTGCTCGCCACGCCTCTCGGATTCAGGCTGGCGCGCTGGCCGCGTGATCCGCAGGGCATCTA
>JAEYZV010000104.1 GCA_023427865.1 Acidobacteriota bacterium | reverse complement strand
CGCCCCGCGAAGTGCACTGATCGGTGTGCGGGAGACGTCGGGCCGCCGGGCGAGGCCCGGCGGCTACGAACGACGCCGATGAGGTACGTAGGCGTCGGGCCCTGGCGTGACGACCGGACCTCGTCGTGTGCGTAGGCGTCGGGCCTTGCCCGAAGCGCGACGGCGTGACAGCCGCCTACTTCGCGAAATCGAATGCGATCGTCTCGGTCGTCGGGCGGTAACACACCGCGTCATCGCAGGCCTGGTACCGGATCACCAAGACGCCACCCGCCGCTTCCCCGGCAACGATCTTCTTGCGTAACTCCGAGCTCACGCGCAGCGCCTGCGTGACACGGAACGGTGCCATGTAGACGCGTGACGACTCACCCGTGGGCGGGAAGACGTACGTCTCCGAGGGCGGGTAGGTCACCTTCCCCGCCTCGACGCCCGGTTGCGGCTCCGCCATCACCGTGAACGGGACGTAGCCATCGACGTCGGCGGCGTACACGTGCATCCTCGGCTTCGGCGTGACGAGCAGCGTGACGACGGCGCGACCGTCGTCAGACAACCTCACGGGCCCGTCGATCGACGCCTGCAGGTGGCGCGTGTCGACGCGCGCGGCGGGCGCCTCATCGAGGAACGCCGGCGTCCTCGGCTGAGCCTGGGCCGTGCCGCCCGCAATCGCGAGCGCGAGCGCGGAGACGATGAGGACGCGCACCAGCATGAATCGATTCTACCGTGACGCCGGGCCGGGACCTCGGCCCAGGCCTTCAGTCGGCCGACAGCCAGGCGACGGCGTACGGCGGTAGCGCGACCGACAGGTGGCCGTCGCTGGCCTGGTAGCGACCGCGACCGAGCACGTCGCGCCACAGGGTGCCACCGCCAATCGAGTCGATCGGCACGCGGATGCGTACCTCACCCGCCGTGACGTTGGTCAGCGCGAGCAGCCGCTGCACGCCGGGCCGCTCCCTGAACAGCGCGAACACACTCGGCCCGACATCGATCACCGTCTGCGCCGCGTTGGGATGAAACGCCGGTTGCTCGGTGCGGCGGCGGATGATGCGGCGCATGCCGCGCGCCACCTGCGACACCCAGCAGTCCCGGTCCTCCAGCATCCGCACCAGCGTGCCCTCGTCATAGGTGCGCCGATTGATGCTCCGCTTCTCGGCGCCCTGCAGCACCGCGTCGGTGTCGTTCTTGGCGCCGAACAGCGTCGGCAGGTACTGGCCTGGCACGCCGCGCAGCGCCAGCGCGATCGCACGCGCGGCGAGGAAGCGCGACACCTGCAGGCGCTGCGGCTCGCCGCTGCCCTCCTTGTTCAGCGCGCTGTACCACGTGATGTTCAGCTCGTACGGGCTCTCCGTACCGTCGCCGTTGGAGCGGTACGACACGAAACCACCGTGGGCCACGGCCCGTTCCACGAGCGCGCCGATCTCGTCCTCGGTCAGGATGCCGCGCGCACCGAGCAGCCCGACGCCGTCGTGCGACGAGAGGAAGTTGAAGTACGTGGCGGTGTCGGAGATCGGCGTCAGCGTACGCGCCCATCGCGACAGCACCTCGGTCGATCCCGTGTAGAAGGTGTGCAGCACGAGCGGCGGCAGCGCGAAGTTGTAGACCATCTGCGCCTCGTTGCTGCCGTCGCCGAAGTAGCTGATGTTGTCGGCGTGCGGAACGTTGGTCTCGGTGATCAACGCCACGGGTGGAGCGACCACGTCGAGGATGGCGCGGAACAGCTGCACGAGTGCGTGCGTCTGGCGCAGGTGCGCGCAACTGGTCCCGAGCTCGCGCCAGATGTAGGTCACCGCGTCGAGCCTGATGATGTCGGCGCCGCGCCGGACGTAGGCGAGCAGAATCTCGACGACCCGCAGCAGTACGTGCGGGTTGCGGAAGTTCAGATCGACCTGGTCCGGGCTGAACGTGGTCCACACGTAGCGCGTGCCCTCGATGGTGCGGAACGGCGTCAGCAGGTCCGACGTGCGCGGGCGCAGGATCAGCCGCAGGTAGTCCGGGTTGATGGCGTCGCTGGTGGAGAACGAGACGAAGAAGTCCTTGTAACCGGGCCGTCCGTTGAGGAAGCGCTGGAACCAGCGGCTCTTGCTCGACGCATGGTTGAAGACGCCGTCGAACATCAGCCGGAACTCCTTGGACAGCTCCGCGATGTCGTCCCACGAGCCGACGCGCGGGTCCACTTCCTGGTAGTCGATGATCGAGAAGCCCCGATCCGACGAGTAGGGAAAGAACGGCAGGATGTGGACGGAGTTGAAGGCGCCCTTCATGAAGCGGCGCAGGAACCCGCTCAACACCTTCAACGGGGGCTTGCCTGGCGTGGTCAGCAGGTCGCCATAGGTGATGAGCACCACGTCCCGCTCGCTGAAGCGTTCGGCCGGGTTGAAGCGCGCGTCGAGTTCGATGAGCAGCGGCGGCTTGTGCGCGTGGTAGACACGCATCAGGCGCTCGAGCTCCGGGTAGTGCTGCTCGGCCAGTTCCTGACCGTACATCACGGTGAGAATCCCGATGAGCCGCGCACGCTGCGCCTCGGTGACCTGCAGCAGCGGACGCGAGTAATCGGGCTCGGACAGGTGCGCCAGGTGTTCGCGCGCCACCGCCTCGCCAGGTCGAACCTCCACCGCTGCCCCTGCCACGTGCATCACACCGTCTCTCCCGTTGTCGGCCTCCGCCCAGTGTCGGGCGGTCCGTTACCTCTTGTTCATACCACCGTCACGCCGCGCTGACGTCGCGACCGTAGACTCGCCTGCGGGCACGTTCTCCCGTTGCGTTGCGGCCCATGTTCATAGTATTGAACGCCGGCACCAGAGCCAGGCTTCTCGAAAAGGAACAACGTCCATGCTCAAACCCATCCTCGCATGGGTCCTCGTCCTGCTGTGTGCAACCAACGCGTACGCGCAGTTCGAGACCGGCTCGATCACCGGTACCGTCCAGGACAGAAGCGGAGGTGTGCTGCCCGGCGTCACCGTCACGCTCCGCAACATCGAGACCGGCCTCACCCAGTCCACGGTCACCAACGACAGCGGCGCCTACGAGTTCTTCACCCTGCGTGTCGGCCGCTACGAGGTCAGGGCCGAGCTGCAGGGCTTCGCGACGACGACCATCTCCGACATCGCCCTGGCCATCGGCAACCGCCAGCGCGTGGACGTGACGATGGGCGTCGGCGACCTGAGCGAAACCATCGAAGTGCAGGCGCAGGGCCTGCGGCTCGAGAAGGACTCGAGCCAGCGCAGCAGCGTGGTGACTGCGGAGCAGGCGGTCGCGCTGCCGCTTCCCGGCCGCGAGTATTCGGCCCTGGTGCAGCTCGCGCCGGGCGTCCGGCGCTCGCAGATCAACAACACGCAGGGCACCGGCCGCGAGGGCTCGTTCACGATCAACGGCCTGCGCAGCACCTACAACAACTACCTGCTCGACGGCATCGACAACAACGCCTACGGCACCAGCAACCAGGGCTACTCCAACCAGGTCATCCAGCCCCCGCCCGACGCCATCGTCGAAATGCGCGTCGTGACCAACAACATGAGTGCCGAATACGGTCGCAGCGGCGGCGGGACCATGAACGTGGCCTACAAGAGCGGCACCAATCGCTTCAGCGGCGCGGCGTGGGAGTACCGCCGCGATCCGGCGCTGAACGCGACCGGCTTCTTCAAGCCGGCGGCCGGTACCGAACCGAAGATGACCCGCGATCAATTCGGGTTCGTCTTCGGCGGCCCGGTGTTGCGCAACCGCGCCTTCTTCTTCACGGACTACGAAGGCCTCCGCCAGGATCG
>JAEYZV010000314.1 GCA_023427865.1 Acidobacteriota bacterium | reverse complement strand
GATCCAGCGGTGCTCGTGGTCAACACGCACCAGTTCCCGTTCTATCCCGGCACGGGCGCGGTGACCGAGATCGGCCAGGCCGCCGGGCTCGGCGCCACGCTCAACGCGCCGCTCGAGGCTGGCGCGACCGATGCCGATCACGCGCTGCTCTGGAATTCGGTGATCGACCCGGTGCTCGCCCGCTTCGCGCCGGAGTTGATCGTCGTCTCGGCGGGTTTCGACGGCCACCAGGACGACCCGCTCGGCTCGCAGCGCATGACGACGGCAGGGTTTCGCGCGTGGCTCGCGGCGATTCGCGCGCGCGCGCAGCAGTCGTGCGAGGGGCGCCTGGCGGTGGTCACCGAGGGCGGCTACGACCTGCAGGCGCTCCGGGCCTGCCTCGATGCGACCGTGGACGTGTTGCATGGCGACGTCGCGGCCGACACGACCTGGCGCGACGCCGGGGGACCCGACCGTCGCGGTCGTGCCACGGCCGACGCGTTGCAGGCGCACCCTCTCGTGCGGGGGTAGCGGCGCCCGCGACGACGCGAAGGGGCGGAAGCGTTGGCAGACGCGGTGAGGGAAGGCCACGTGATCGACCGCTGGGCAAGGCTCGGCGGCTACGGACTGACGCGGCGGGCGGACCTCGACACGTGATCGACCGCCGGGCAGGGCCCGGCGGCTGCGTACGCTGTTTCGTCGAAGACGAACGCGGAGTGGGGAAGACATCGATGCTGTGGCAGTTCTGGGTTGGACGTTTTCTGCAGGCGGTGGCCGGGGTCGGCGCACTGCTCACGCTGGTCGACTGGATCCGCCTGGGCAGCGCGCAGATCCGTGTCGGCCACATCGTGGTATGGAGCATCGTGGGTGGAGCCCTTGCCGCGTCGATCTCCACGTGGAACGTTCGCCGCCGCGCTTGCGCGCTCCCCACACGCGAATCCGGCACGGGCGGGAGCGGTGCGGGCACGTCGAGGTAGTCCGGCCCTGACCGAAGATCCGCCTGCGGGCGTCACGCCCGCGTCCTTGCGGTGACAGACTGCAGCATCCGGCTCGTCAGAAGGAACCTGCGCCGGTACGCGTCCGTATACTGTGTGGCACACACTGTACGACGTACACCATGTCGCGCACAGCCCATATCGTCGATTCGTCCCTGTTCGAACAGCTCCGCCTGGAACTGCGGCGCGGCTTCGTGATCGTTGCCGCGCTGGCGGCCCTGCAGGTCGAGCAGTATGGGTACTCGCTGCGCAAGCGCCTCGCCGACGAGGGACTCGAGGTCGACGAAGGCACGCTGTACCCGCTCCTGCGGCGCCTCGAGGCGCAGGGGCTGCTTCTCAGTGAATGGCGCGAAGAAGGCCGTCGCAACAAGCGCTTCTACCGGCTGTCACCCTCGGGCGCGGCGATGCTCGGGCTGCTGCTGGAGGAGTGGCGTGCGCTCGATGGCGCCGTGTCGGGATTGCTGCGGGAGTTTCCCCGATGACCCTCGTCGAACGCTACCTGAATGCCGTCCGGTTCTTCCTGCCGCGTCGGCAGCAAGACGACATCGTCCGCGAGCTGTCGGAGAACCTCGCCTCCGACATCGAGGCGCGCGCCGAGACGCTCGGCCGCGACCTCACCGAACACGAGATCGCCGACATCCTTCGGCGCCACGGGCATCCTGTCCTCGTGGCCGGGCGCTTCGGGTCCCAGCAGCAGCTCATCGGCCCGGTGTTCTTTCCCATCTACGTGCTCGCGCTGAAGCTCGGACTTGCCGCCGCGGCGGTCGTCACCGTGGTGCTTGCCCTCGTCGCTGCGGCCTGGCGCGGCGCCTCGCTGCCGCAACTCATGGACGGATTGCTGGCGTTTCCGGGGCGGGCGCTCGTCGTCTTCGCCTGGACGACGATTGCGTTCGCGGTGCTGGACGCGACCGCATCGCGCACGCAGCTGAAGCCGGACTGGGATCCGCGCCGACTCCCCGACTGGATGACCGGACCGCGCCGTCCGCAGCCGTATGCGCGCTTCAACTCTGCGGCCGACGTGGTTTTCGGGTTCCTGGCGTTGGGGTGGTTGCTGGCGGTGCCCACCGCACCGGCTTTTGCGCTGGGGCCGATGGTGCACGTCCTGGACTTCGCGCCGGTGTGGCAGACCTGGTACGTGCCCCTCGTGCTCGTCGCCGCCGGCCAGCTCGCCGTCGACACCCACACGCTCGTGTGGCCGGCGGTGCACCCTCGCCGCATCCGGATCAAGATCGCCCTGCTGGGGGCGCAGGTCGTCGTCGCCGGGTTCATCCTGTCGGCAGGCGCGTGGGTGGTGCCTGCCGCGGGCGCGACGAGCACCGGCGCTCACACGATCGAGGGGGTGGTGCAGTGGGTGAACGTCGGGTTCCGGATCGGGTTCCTCGTCGTGGTCGTGATCACCCTCGTCGAGATGGGCAAGCAGTTCTACCGACTGCGACGCGCCGCGGGTTGAACCGCGCACCATCGAGCGCCCAGTTCGTCGCCGTGGGGCCTGCGCCGTGTGTAGGCGTCGGGCCTTGCCCGACGCTCAGCGACGCCCGTCCGCCGGGCAGGGCCCGGCGGCTACGACCAAACCAGATCGCCAACGTCACCGCCGTCGCCGTGGGGCCTGCGCCGTGTAGGCGTCGGGCCTTGCCCGACGCTCAGCGACGTCCCCCGCCGGGCAGGGCCCGGCGACTACGAACAGTGATGTCCGGTCCCGTTCCCTTACGGCCGGACGATGTCGTTGATCGCCTTGATGGCGTTCACGTCGAACTTCGGCTTGCGGTCGTAGGTCAGCAGCCCGTTGATCTCCTGCTCGACGTCGGTCAGCTGCGTGTAGCACACGCCGATGATGCGCGGCACCTTCGCAATCGCCTCGTAGAGGCCGCGCAGCCGCGCGAGCGCGTCTTCGGGCGTCTTCTCGACACCCGAATAGCCCCACGCACCTTCCGGCACCGGTGAACCGGGCGCGCGATAGGCGATGCCGCCGAACTCCGACAGGAAGATGGGCGAGCCGTTGTACTCGTAGCCCGGCACCAGCGCCGCCCGGCTGTTGTCCGGAATCCGGGCGTTCGGGTTCTCGAGCACGGAATACTTCTTCAGCAGAATCTCGCCGGTCCGCGCGTAGTCGTGGATGCCGAAGACGTCGGTGGTGTCCACGTGCTCCCACCCGTCGTTCTCGATCACGAGTCGCGTGGCGTCGAGCGACTTCGTCAGCCAGTAGTTCGCCTTCAGGTGCGACTGCTGCCGCCGGTCACGGAGGTTGGGCGTGCCCCAGCTCTCGTTGATCGGGATCCACATGATGATCGACGGGTGGTTGATGTCGCGCTCGAGCACCTCGAGCCACTCGCGTGTGAACCGCGAGACGTACTGGTCCTCGTAGAGGTACGCGTTGGCCATCTCGCCCGAGACGAGATATCCGAGCCTGTCGGCCCAGTAGAGGAAGCGCGGGTCCTCGACCTTCTGATGCTTGCGTGCGCCGTTGAAGCCCATCGCCTGCGCCGTCTTGATGTCGTACTGGATGGCCTCGTCGGACGGCGGCGTCAGCAGCGACTCCGGCCAGTACCCCTGATCGAGCACCATCCGCAGGTACATGCGCCGGCCGTTGAATTGCAGCCCCTTGGCGTCGACCGTCACCTCGCGGTAGCCGTAGTAGGTATGCACGGTGTCGAGGACCGCGCCACCGCGCTCGAGCTCGAGTCGGACCTCGTAGAGGTTCCCCTGGCCGATGTTCCTCTCGCGCGGATCGCTCACGCGCCGCCCGAGCGAGGCCCGCGGCCCTTCCGTCGTGGCTTCGCCTCGCGTGGCCTCCGTGCCGGCGAAGCTCACGACGGCGCGCAGGATCTGATCGGGCGCCGGACGTGCGAGGCGGGCGTCGAAGCGCACGGCGCCGTCCATCGACGGCGTGATGCGGACGTGCGAGAGATAGCTGTCGCCGACCGCCTCGAGCCACACGGTCTGCCAGATGCC
>JAEYZV010000085.1 GCA_023427865.1 Acidobacteriota bacterium | reverse complement strand
GCGTACGCGGCATCGTCGCGGTCGTGCCGGAAGGTGACCTCGACGCCGCGCGGGCGCTTGCGCGCGCGGCTGCGGGGGAGAAGCTGATCGCGGTCGTTGCGGGCGGTGCGCGCCGGCAGGACTCGGTGGCTGCAGGGATCGCGGCGGTCCCGCGTGATGCGACGGTGGTGCTCGTGCACGATGCGGCTCGACCTTTCGTGGACGTGCACGTCATCGACCGCGTCGTCGACGCGGCGATGGAGAGCGGTGCGGCCATCGCCGCCGCGCCCGTGCACGATACGGTGAAGCACTTCACGCACGCCGACGGGCGTCGCTGGATCGACGGCACCATCCCACGTGACGAGGTCGCGCTCGCGCAGACGCCGCAGGGATTCCGGCGCGATGTCATCGATGCGTTGCTGCCGGCGATGACGTCGGCGATCGACGTGACCGACGAAGCGTCACTCGCCGAGCATCTCGGCCATCGGGTGCAGGTGGTGGACGGACATCCCGACAACGTGAAGATCACGACCGAGGACGATCTCGCGCGCGCACGACGGTCGCTCGTCAAGGACGCGCCCGCCGGGCCTGCGGTGCGCATCGGCATCGGATACGACTCGCACAGGTTTGCCGATGGGCGTGCCCTCGTCGTCGGTGGCGTGCCCGTCCCCGATGCGCGCGGCCTCGCCGGGCATTCCGATGGCGACGCCGTGTGTCACGCCGTCACCGACGCCCTGCTCGGCGCGTGCGGCCTCGGCGACATCGGCGGCCTCTTCCCCGATACCGATCCCGCATGGAAGGACGCCGACAGCCTGGTGCTGCTGCGCGACGCCTTTGCGCGCGTGCGCGCCGCAGGATGGGCGCTCGGGAATCTCGATCTCGTGGTGATCTGCCACAGACCGAAGATCGGCCGCATCGCCGACGCGCTGCGCGCCTCGCTGGCCGGCGCGCTCGATGCCACACCGGACCGCATCAGCGTCAAGGGCAAGACACCCGAAGGCACGACGGCCCTCGAGGACGCGATGATCGTGCACGCCGTGGCGCTGCTCGAGCGCGCGTCGCAGTTGTAGGGCGGGGCGGCCGCCCGCCCGCTGTTACCCGACACGTGTCCCGCTTCTTACCTGTTACCTGACAGCTGTCCTGCTCTTACCTGTTACCTGACACCTGTTCAGCTGCTACCTGGCTCGTCGTACCCCGTACCCGGTTCCCGGATAATGTCACCATGCGCGTCCGATTCGCCCCGAGCCCTACGGGGTACCTCCACGTCGGCAACGCCCGAACGGCCCTCTTCAACTGGCTGCTGGCCCGCGGGCAGGGCGGCACCTTCGTGCTGCGCCTCGAGGACACCGACGAGGCGCGGTCGACCCAGGTATCTGCCGAGGGCATCCTCGAGGACTTGCGCTGGCTCGGTCTCGACTGGGACGAAGGGCCCGACAAGGGCGGCCCGTTCGGTCCCTACCGCCAGACCGAGCGCCTGCCGGTGTATCGCGAGCACGCGGAGCGCCTCCTGCGTCACGGCCACGCGTACTACTGTTTCTGCTCGCCTGCCGCCCTCGAAGCCGCGCGCGACGCCGCGCTGAAGGCGGGTACGACCCCGCAGTACCCAGGGACCTGCCGCGACCTGGACCCGGAGCGCACGCGGGCGCGGGTCGCCGCGGGCGAGCTCGCCGCCATCCGGTTCCGCGTGCCGCCGCAACCGGCCGTGACGTTCACCGATCGCGTGCGCGGCCCGATCACGACCGACGTCGCGATGATCGGCGACTTCGTGCTGCTGCGGCAGAACGGGCTGCCGGCCTACAACTTCGCCGTCGTCGTCGACGACCTGTCGATGCGGATTTCGATGGTGGTGCGCGGGGAGGACCACGTGCCGAACACGCCGCGCCAGGTGCTGCTGTATCGCGCGCTGGGCGCCGAACCGCCGCAGTTCGCGCACCTGTCGCTCGTGCTGGGCCCCGATCACGCGCCGCTCTCGAAACGGCACGGCGCGTCGAGTGTCGGCGAGTTCCGTGCGAGGGGCGTGCTGCCCGAAGCGCTCTGCAACTACCTGGCGCTGCTCGGGTGGTCGCCGGGCCAGGACCAGGAGATCCTGCCGCTCGACGAACTCGCTCGACGCTTCCGCGTCGACGATGTGACCAGGAGCGCTGGCGTGTTCGACCCGGAGAAGCTCGCCTGGATGAACCGGCACTACCTGAAAGAGGCAGACCCGAGGCGCCTCGCGCAACTGCTCGTGCCCCACCTCCAGGCCGCCGGGTTTCTCGGCAAGCGACGCGAGGCCAACGACACGAAGGCCGACGGCCGACCGACGAAGGCCGACGGCCGACTGACGAAGGCCGACGAGGATCTACTTGCCTTCCTCGTCACGTGCGTTCCGGTCGTGGCCGGCACGGTCGACGAGCTGGCCGACGCACCAGAGCGCCTGCGCGCCGTGTTCGAGGCACCGAAGCCGGGAGACGTGCTCGGACATCTCGATGCGGAGGGCGCGGCGGCGGCCGCGTCCGGTCGCGCGGTGATCGTGGCGTTCGCGCAGGAGCTGAGTGCGCGGCCGCGGCTCACACGGGAGACGTTCCGGGAGGCCGCCCAGCACGTGCGGCAGAGAACGGGCCAGAAGGGGCGTGGGCTGTTCCACCCGATTCGGCTGGCGCTGACGGGCGTCGACAGCGGTCCCGAGCTCGACCTGCTGGTGCCGGCGATCGAAGCAGGCGCCGATCTGCCGGCGTCGGCTGACAGCGTGAGGATCGTCGGCTGCCGTGAGCGCGCGGCCATCTGCGCAGCGGCCCTCGTCGGAGCCTGAGATGCCGCCCATCGTCGTTGTCGGCCTGCATCCGGTGCGCGAGGCCCTGCGGGCTGGCGGAGTGCGGGAGGTCAGGGTGGCCACGCGCCAGGACGCCCGCATGACGGAGATCGTGCGGCTTGCCGAGGTGAAGGGCGTTCCAGTCCGTCGGGTCGACGTCGCCGAGCTCGACCGGCTCGCCGAGGGGGAACGCCACCAGGGCGTGCTCGCGACCCTCGGGGACGCGCCGAAGCGGTGGACGCTCGAGCAGGTCGTGCAGCAGGATGCCCGACCGCTGATCGTCGTACTGGATGGGGTCGAGGATCCTCACAACGTCGGGGCCATCATCCGCACGGCGGATGCCGTAGGAGCGACGGCCATCGTCCGGCAGGAGCGGCACGCGGCCGCACTCGGGCCGGCCGCGGCACGGGCATCGGCAGGTGCGCTGGCCCACGCGCGGATCGTCGACGTCGTGAACGTGGTCCGGGCGCTCGAGTCGCTCAAGGCGCTCGGTGTGTGGGTCGTGGGGCTGGACGCCGCAGGGGCGCAACCGTACGACCGCATCGATTTCCGCCCACCGACGGCTGTCGTGGTCGGGGCCGAGGGGGAGGGGCTGCGGCGACTCGTCCGTGAGCACTGTGACTTCATCGCGGCCCTGCCGATGCGCGGCCACGTCAGCAGCCTCAACGTCTCGGTCGCGACGGGTGTCGTCCTGTACGAAGCGCTCCGCCAGCGGCATGACGCAGAACGCTGACGCACGCGACAGGTTGCGAAGGACGGAGCCGTACCCGTCCTCCGAAGGCCGACGGCCGAATGACGAAGGCCGATTCAGGCGTTCCGGTTGCGTGTCCGAGGCGGGCCACGCTAAACTTGCGGGTTGCCGGGAGCGGGTCGGCCGCGCCGGGAGTCGAGCTGCGCAGGTTGGCACAGCGCTTGTCGCGCCAGAGGCCTCTGTGCTACACTCTCCTCCTTTGTCCGGCTGGCGTAGCTCAGTCCGGTAGAGCAGCTGATTTGTAATCAGCCGGTCGGGGGTTCGAATCCCTTCGCCAGCTCCAAGAAGTTCGAGCACGGGACGTGCGTCGCGTGTGCCCACGGCACACGCGCCTGTTCCGGGCTCCATGCAGGTCAGGTTCCGGTCAGTCGTTCGGCGAGGTTGCGGAGCGGTCAAACGCAGCAGACTGTAAATCTGTCGGCCAAGCGCCTTCGGAGGTTCGAATCCTCCCCTCGCCACCAGCCTTCGCTCGCGAAGAACGCGAGCTTCGGCTGGGCAAGCCCCGTGGCTCTGGAAGCGACGGGCTTCGGCTGGCGGGCTCCGCAGCTCTGGAAGCAACGGGTCGGTGCGGGCGTGTCGAGTGTGAAGCGGATTCGGGCTTTCGGAGGGCTTGCCCGCCGAAGCGCGAAGCGCGAAGGCGGGAGTAACTCAGTGGTAGAGTCACAGCCTTCCAAGCTGTTGGTCGCGGGTTCGATCCCCGTCTCCCGCTCCAGCCTTCGCTCCTGCACACGACGCGGGAGCTACGGCCGGCAAGCCACGCGCTGGCAGTGAGCGTTCAGCGGCTTGCGACCTGTCGGCCGAAGCTGCGAACGAAGTGAACGTTCAGCAGCGGCACATGTCGGCCGAAGCTGCGAACGAAGTGAGCGTTTAGCGAAGGCCGATGTAGCTCAGTTGGCAGAGCGCGTCCTTGGTAAGGACGAGGTCACCGGTTCAATCCCGGTCATCGGCTCCAACCTTCGCCTGGTTCGCGGGCTCCGGTTGGCAAGCCCGGGTGGCTCGTCCGCCGTGAGCTCCGAAGGGGCGAAGGTGGGCAGTTCAGCAGTCGGTACGCAGGCGTAGTCGCAAAGAGAGCGTAGAGGTCATGGGCAAAGAGAAGTTCGACCGTTCGAAGCCGCACGTCAACATCGGGACGATCGGCCACATCGACCACGGCAAGACGACGACCACGGCGGCGATCACCAAGGTGTTGAGCAAGCACAACCCGAAGG
>JAEYZV010000067.1 GCA_023427865.1 Acidobacteriota bacterium | reverse complement strand
CAGCAGCTCGACCAGCTGCGCAGCGAGCGCGACGACCAGATGCGCCGCCTGGCCGAGATGGAGGAGCAGTCTGCCCGGGATCGCGAGGCGCAGGCCGCCACCGTCGCGCAACTCCGGCAGCACGCCGATGCGGCGCTCGCCGATGCTGAGCGGGCGCTCACCGAAGCCGTCCGCCAGGCGCAGCTGCAGAACGAGCAGGGGCGTGCCGCCGCGCTGCTCGAGTCGTCGCAACTCGCGCGGCAGGACTTCGCGGCCCGGATGCAGGCCGTGGCCCACGCCATCAGCGGGATGGACGAGGCAAGCACGCTGAGCGAGGTGCTCGACGCCCTCGGCGACGGGCTCGCTGCGCAGGCGCCGCGGAGCGCCGTCCTCGTGTTCCAGCAGGACCGCGCCCGCATCTGGCGTCGCGTCGGTTTCGCCGACGAGGCCAGCGGCGTCGGTGCCGAGCTGCATCTGCCCGACCATGCCGATTTGAAAGCCATCATCGACAGCGGCACGCCCGCCCTCGTCGAGGCGCACGAGGGCACCGGCGCCGTGCTCGGCCTTGCCCCGCTCGCCCCCGGCCGGCAGGGCCTCGCCGTCCCCGTGGCCATCGGCGGCACTGCCGCCGCGCTCGTCTACGCCGACGCGGGCGACGACGAGGACGGGCTTCCGCCCGGGTGCACCGACACGATCGAAATCCTCGCGCGGCACGCGGCGCGATGCCTCGAGACCCTCACCGCCATGCGCGCGGCCGGCTACGCCCGCGCCGAGCGCCCCGCGGTGGTCGTGCCCATGCCGCCGCATCTGCACGTGGTCCGTCGGCAGTCGCTCGAGACCTCGATGGGCGACGCCCTGGACCAGGCCCGGCGCGTGGCTCGGCTGCTCGTTTCGGAGATCCGCCTGAACCGGGAGGCGGACGTGATGCAGGGGCGCGCCCACGGCGACCTCGGCACGCGCCTCGCCGACGAACTGCAGCGTGCGCGCCGCCAGTATCAGCAGCGCGTGCCGGAGGCCGTTCCCGGCCGCGATGCCCTGTTCGAGGAGGAAGTGCTGCGCACCCTCGCCAATGGCGATGCCGCGCTGCTGCGGACGGGATCGTAGGACCGACGCGGGCTGCCGCGCAGTCTGGTAGCCTGCAAGGAGTTCCCCTGGCCGCCGCGGCCACGTTTACGTGTGTGCCATGCCGAACGTTGCTCCCCCGCCCCCGCGTCGCACGAAGGCGCGAGACCTGTGGCTCATCACCGCCGCGCTGGCGCTGCTGATCTCTGGCGGGCTGCTCGGCGGTCCTTTCGTTCCGCGCGTGTCGTACACGCCGCGAGCCGCACAACAACTCGCCCCCACGGCGCATCCGCCGGTACCTGCCGACATCGACGAGGCGTGGCTCGTGCCGCCGGCAACCGAGCGGCAGCGCATCTCGGAACGTCCTGCGGTGCGCGCCCTGAGGACGGCGTCCACGGCCATCCGGGCAAGCCGCTACGACGAGGCGCTCGCGGCGCTGAAGTCGGCCTCCCTTTCGGGGACGCCGCTCGAGCCCTACGCGGAGTACTACCGCGCGCTCGTCGACCTGCGTCAGAGGCGCGCCGCTCCTGCGCGTGACCGCCTGACGGCCCTGCGTCGTTCGCTGAGTGCCGGGCGGCTTCGGCAGCTGGCGCTCTCGGCCGAAGCGGAGGCGGCGCTGAGCCTCGGCGATCCGGCCGGCGCGGCGGCGCTCCTCGAGGAGCTGTACCCGGGCCTGACCAGCAACCGCGACGTGATCCTCGACCAGTGGGCCACCGCCACCCGGGCGGCCGGGCGCCCCGAGGATGCCGCTCGCCTGTGGTTGCGCCTCTACTACGAGTTCCCGACGAGCAACCTCGCGCTGCCGGCGCTCCGCCAGGCCGAGACGACGCTCCAGACCGCAGCCGTCGGCACGAGCGACACGTTCGGACGGGACCTGACGCGTGCTGAGGCGCTGCTGGCCGCCGGGCGCGTGGCCGACGCAAAGGCCGCCTTCGATCGGCTCGACGCGCTGCTGGCCACGATGCCGGATGCCGTACAGGCACGCCGCGATCGCCTGCAACTGCGCCTCGCCCACGCGGCCTGCCTGCTCAAGCGCTGCGGCTCCGCGTTGCCGGCGCTGACCGACCTCGCTGCGCGGCAGGTCGGGACCGGCGAAGCGCAGTACCTCGCGGCCAGGGCCCTGCGCGAACTGGGGCGCGCCGACGAGTACCGCAAGGCAATCGACACGCTCGTCTCCATCGCACCTGGCACCGCCGCCGACCCCTGGGTCGAACGCGCACTCGACGAATACGGCACGCACCTGATCAGGAGTGACAGGGACGCCGAGGCCGCGGCCGTGTTCCGGCGGCTCTTCGATCGGAATCCCGCCGGCCGGTACGCCGAGCGCGCCGCATGGAAGTACGGCTGGTGGAGCTACCGGCAGCAGCAGTACGACGAGGCAGTGCGGGTCTTCGAGGCGGCATCGGCAAGCTTTCCGCGCGCGAACACGCGGCCGGCGTGGCTCTACTGGTCGGGCCGCGGTCGCGAGAAGATCGGCGACCGGGCGGGCGCGACGCAGCGCCTGACGCTTGCCGCGGTGGACTACCTGCACTCGTACTACGGGCGCCTTGCCTCCGAGGCGCTGACCCGCCTCGGTACGCCCGTGCCCACCAGCACCTCCTCGGACATGCCCGACATCGTCGTCGCGTCGGTGGACGATGGGGCCGAGGATTCCGATTCGCCCGCGACCAACGGGTCCGCTGGAGGCGACGATGGCGGGACGCTCGTGGGATCGGAACCGCCGCCGACCGCCGACATGATCACGTGGCTCGTCTCGGCCGGCATGTACGCCGAAGCGGTCGAGGAGATGCGGCACGCGCAGCGCGCGCACGGGCGTACGCCGAAGCTCGATGCCACGCTCGCGTGGGTCTACCGGCAGCAGGGCGAAATCCGGCCGGCCATCAACACGATGCGCCGTGCGTATCCGCAGTACCTCTCGGTGCGCGGCGACGCACTCCCGCGCGAGATCCAGGAAGTGATTTTCCCGATCGACTACGTGCCGTTGATCAAGCGCTACGCGGCGCGGCACGATCTCGATCCCTTCATCGTCGCGGCGTTGATCGGGCAGGAATCGTCGTACGTCGCCGACGTGCGGTCCCCCGCCAACGCGTGGGGATTGATGCAGATCCTGCCGACGACAGGCGCGCGGCTGGCACGCGCGGAAGGCGTGCGCCCGTTCAGGACGTCGATGCTCACTGATCCCGAGACGAATGTCCGCCTTGGCACGCGGTACTTCGCCAAGCTCGTGCGCGATCTCGGCGGTGTGCACTACGCGCTTGCCGGCTACAACGCCGGGGAGGGCCGCGTCGTCCGCTGGAAGGCAGAGCGCGGCTCCCTCGAGCAGGCCGAGTTCATCGACGACATCCCGTTCCCCGAGACGCAGATGTACGTGAAGAAGATCCTCGGCACGGCGGTGGACTACGAGCGACTGTACGGCGACCTGCTCGCCGAGTAGCTCACGACCGCTGTCCCAGTGGTCCGTCTGCTGTAATCCTCGCGTAGGCGTCGGGGCTTTCCCGACCCGCGGGCGGCGGCCGGATTCCGCCCCCGGCGGCGCGGGGACCGTCGCCCAGGGGCGACGGCTACGTACCGCCTCGCTGAGCGTCGGGCGGGAGCCGGGGCGCACGCATGGCGGCCGAGGATTTGCGGCGAGCGCGCGATCGCGACACAATCCCCGCGTGGCCCAGACGTATTCCGCACCGCCGTCCACTCTCACGCTGCCCGCGCTGCGGCCGCGCGCGTTGACGATCCAGTTCGGCCTCCTGCTCGCGGCGGCGTGGCTGCTGCCCGCGGCCGTGCACCTCGCCGGCCTGCCCGTGCGAGTGTTGTTGCCGATGCACTGGGCGGCCATCCTGGCAGGACTCTGCTACGGGTGGCGTTCGGGTGCCGCTATCGGCGCGCTGGCGCCCATCGTCAGCTACATGCTGTCGGGCATGCCGCGTCCGGCGGTGCTGCCGGCGATGACGCTGGAGCTTGCCGCGTACGGCTTTTTTGCCGGGTTAGTGCTGCAGGTTCTGCAGCGCGGACGCCTGCAGGCGGCGCTCGCCTCGGTGATCGGGGGCCGTCTCGTGTTCCTGGCCGTGATGGTCGTCACGGGCGCGCTCACGACGCCGCTGCCGGTGTATCTCGAGAACGCGATGCTGCCGGGCCTCGCCGCCGGGGTCGCGCAGGCGATCCTGCTGCCGCTGCTCGCTGCCTGGTGGGTGAGCCGGGAGCGGCAGGAATTCTGAAGTGTTGCTCGCCGAATGGCAGGGGCGAGTATTCGATCGTCCCTGCGATGCTCGACGGCAGGTACGAAGCGCGGGCAGGCCGTCCATCGCGGCCGCGGGACCGACGCTGGAGGGCCTCGATCGCCTTCCCGGTGATCGAGCATCAAATTTCGAATCTCAAATTTCTATCTCACCCGAACGCCGCCAACAGGCGTTCCTCGGCGGCGGCAAGCGTCGCCTCCTGCTTGCAGAAGCAGAACCGCAGCCGCTGGTTGCCACCAGTGCCTGGTCGGTAGAAGCTGCTGCCGGGTACCGCGGCCACGCCAACGTCGGAGGCCAGCCACCGCGCCACGTTGACGTCATCGTCGGCGTCGGGCCCACGACCGCGCGAACGCGCGCGCGCCACCGGTTCGCGGAGATCCGTCATCGTGTAGTACGCGCCGGCGGGCGAGAGTGGAGCAAAGCCGCAGCGTTCGAGCATCGCGATACAGCGCTGCCGGCGGACGTCGTAGTGCGCCGCCAGCGACGCGAAGTATGCGTCGGGCAGGCGCAACGCGAACGCTGCCGCCTCCTGCAGCGGCGCAGGCGCGCCGACCGTCAGGAAGTCGTGCACCTTGCGGATCGCGCCCGCCAGATGCGGCGGCGCAATGGCCCAGCCCACGCGCCAACCGGTGACGCTGAACGACTTCGAGAGGCTGCTGATCGTCACCGTGCGATCGGCCATCCCCGGTAACGTGCTCAGCGGCACGTGCTGCGCGTGGCCGTACACGATGAACTCGTAGATTTCGTCGGTGATCGCCAGCAGGTCGTGCTCCTGGCACAGCGCGGCGATCAGCGCGAGCTCGTCGCGCGCGAACACCTTGCCCGTCGGGTTGTGCGGCGAGTTGACGATGATGGCGCGCGTCTTCGGCGTGATCGCGGAGCGGAGTTCGTCGGCGTCGATCGACCAGTCCGGCTCGTGCAGCCGGACGTAGCGTGGCGTGGCGCCAGAGAGCACGGCGTCGGGCCCGTAGTTCTCGTAGTAGGGCTCGAAGACGATGACCTCGTCGCCGGGATCGACCGTGGCGAGCAGCGTCGCGATCATCGCTTCGGTCGACCCGCAGCACACGGTCACCTGTCGATCGGGTTCGATCGGCAGTCGATAGTGACGCTGCATGTGCTCGCCGATCGCCGCACGCAGTGACGGCGAACCCCACGTCACTGCGTACTGGTTCACATCGTCGGCAACCGCCCGTATCGCGGCGGCCTTGACCTCCTCCGGCGCCGGGAAGTCGGGGAAGCCCTGCGACAGGTTGACGGCGCCGTGCGCGAGCGCGACGCGAGTCATCTCGCGGATGACCGATTCGTTGAACTGGGATGCCTTCAGCGAGGGACGCACGGCGTACAGCGTACCGTGAACGTCCGAACGTTCGAGCGTCGGAACACCGAGCATCCGATCGACCGCCCGGG
>JAEYZV010000019.1 GCA_023427865.1 Acidobacteriota bacterium | reverse complement strand
GTACTATGCCCAGGCCAAGGTGGCCTGACTCAACAAACTCGGTCTCCGAAGTTCCCGGGGCGATTCACCTCCCTCCTTCCTCCTTTCTCCTTCCTCCTCCGTCCTCCTTCCTTCCACGGCCCTTCGTCCGTTCGCCCTTCCTCCCCCTTCCGTTAGAGAGGGCATGCGCTGCGTGCGCGTGGCCTCGCTCGTGTTGCTGCTCGCTTCGGTGGTCGTCGTGCCGCTCGCGCGGACCGATGCGCCGGGCGTGCCGCCGCTGCCCGAGCAGTTGCGCGACACCGGCCTGTACAGCGACTGGGATGCGCGGGCCGTGGACGCGAAGAACCTGCCGTATGCGCCGCAGTACCCGTTGTGGACCGACGGCGCCGCGAAGTCGCGGTGGTTGTTCCTGCCGGAGGGTTCGTGGATCGATGCCTCGAATCCCGACGCGTGGGAGTTCCCCGTCGGCACGAAGGTGTGGAAGGAGTTCCGCTTCAACGGAACGCCCGCCGAGACGCGGCTGATCGAGCGCACCGCGGACGGCTGGCGCTATGCCAGCTATGCCTGGCGGCCCGATGGCAGCGCCACGCTCGTGCCGGCGCGCGGCATCCTCAACAGCGTCGAGATCCGCGACGGCATCCGTCACGCGATCCCGTCGCGCACCGACTGCACGGCCTGCCACGAGGCCGGGCCCTCACGGCTGCTCAGCGTGAGCACGCTGCAGCTCTCGTCCGACCGCGATCCGCTCGCGCCGCACGCCGAGCCCCTGCCAGACGATGGCATCACGTTGCGGACGCTGATCGAGCGGCGTCTCGTGCGCAACCTGCCGGCGCGACTCGCCGCCACGCCTCCGCGCATCGACGCGTCCTCGCCCGTCGCGCGCGCGGCGCTCGGCTACCTGCACGGCAACTGCGGCATGTGCCACACCGGCGCCGGCGAGATGGCGTCGCTCGGCTTCGTGCTCCAGTACACGTTCGACGTGGGCCGCGGTGAACCCGCGCCGGCGCTGCGGACCTCGCTGGCGCAGGCGAGCCATTTCCAGGCCGCCGCGCACCCGCACGCCCGCGACCGCATCGCTCCAGGCGACCCCGACGCGAGCATGCTCCTCGCTCGCATGGCCTCGCGACACCCCGTGCTGCAGATGCCGCCGCTCGGGACCCGCATCGTCGACGCGGACGCCGTGGCCCTGCTGCGCCGCTGGATCGCCACCGATACCCGTAAGAAAACGATTGCTCGACGTTCCGCCCGTCTGGAGGGCACCCATGCGCAGGACCAGCGCCCGCACTAGCACCTATCTCACGCTCGCCTCGTGCGCCCTGCTCATGGTGGCGAGCATCGCGCACCGCGCCGCGACGGTGTCGGCGGCGGTGGCTGGAACGGCCGCGGCGCCCGCGCGCACCGGCACGCCACCGGCCGACAAGGTCGCACACGGCGAGTACCTCGTACGCACGGGGGGCTGTCACGACTGCCACACGCCGTGGAAGATGGGCGACAACGGCCCGGAGCCCGATATGAGCCGCGCGCTGATGGGACATCCTGTCGGCGTCGAGGCCAGCGACCCGCCGGGAATGGCGCTGCCCTGGATCGGCAGCGTGAACGCCACCATGACGTCGTGGTCGGGCCCATGGGGCCGCAGCTACACGGCCAATCTCACGCCCGACAAGGACACCGGCATCGGCACGTGGACCGAGCAGCAGTTCATCGACACCATGCGCAATGGCCGCCGCCTCGGCAACGGCCGGCCGCTGCTGCCGCCGATGCCATGGGGGGCGTTCAGGCATCTCGCGGACGAGGACCTCGCGGCCATGTTCGCGTACCTGCAGACGGTTCCCGCCATCGCCAACAAGGTGCCGGAGCCGACCGTGGCGCCGGGACCGGCACCGGGCCCGCCGCCGCCCCTTCCCATGCTGAAGGCGGCCCCAGGGGATGAGGACCCGATCGCTCGCGGGAAGTACCTCGTGACGGCGAAGGGCTGCGGCGACTGTCACACGCCGATGGTGATGGGCCCCTCCGGGCCGACCTACGACGAAACGATGCGGCTGGCGGGTTTCGACGCGCGTGGCAAGGTGCCTCCGATGCCCCCGGTGGCCGGCGTCGGTGAGGTCTACATGCTCGAACCGGCGTTCGCGGGCGCGTGGGGGATCAGCTTCGCCGCCAACATCACGCCCGACCCCGAGACCGGCATCGGCAGCTGGACCGAACAGCAGTTCATCGACACGCTGCGCAACGGCCGTCACCAGGGCCGCGGCCGCCAGCTGCTGCCGCCGATGCCCTGGCCGGTGTTCGGCCAGATGACGGACGCGGACCTGAAGGCCGTGTTCGCCTATCTCAAGACAGTGACGCCCGTGAAGAACAAGGTGCCCGAGCCGGTCGCCCCGCCCACCGCGGAGACGACCGCGCGCTGACGCCAGTCGGGTCGCGCGCCCGTGTTGGGGGCGGAGGGCGGAAATCGAGCGGCGAGGTCTAGAATGAACGTATGCTCCGCCTCTCGAAGAAGACCGACTACGCCCTGATGGCCATGAAGCACCTGGCACTGCACGGCGACCGCGGCGCCTCGAGTGCACGGGAGATCGCCGAGCAGTACGACATCCCCGCCGAGCTGATGGCGAAGGTGCTGCAGCGGCTCGTCCGTCGCGGCCTGCTCGTATCGCACCAGGGCACGCGAGGCGGTTACCAGCTGGGCCGGCCGGCCATCCTGATTTCCGTTGCCGACGTCATCCAGGCCGTCGATGGGCCGCTCACGGTCACCGCCTGCTCGACCGACGACCGCGGGTGCGAGCAGTTCACCAAGTGCAACGTGCGCGATCCCCTGTGGCGCATCAAGGATCGGATCCTCACGGCACTCGCCGGCTGCACGCTCGCCGAGATCGTCGACGAGACGAGCGTGCCGACCACACCGGTCACGTTGTCACGCCGAACCGAACAGGTGACGAGGATCCCGGAAGACAGGTAAACGGGGGGCAGGGCCCGCCACCGGAATCACGGGAGCATCAGGAGCTACCTGGCGCCTGCTGTTGCCTGCCCTGGCCACGCTGGTTCCCCTGCTACCTGACGCCTGATCACCTGTTACCTGCCTGTTCCCTGCCGTGCATCCCCTCTACCTCGATGCCCACGCCACGACACCCTGTGATCCTCAGGTCGTCGAGGCGATGCTGCCGTTCTTCACCGAGCGGTTCGGGAATGCGGCAAGCCAGCAGCACGCGTTCGGGTGGCAGGCGCATGAGGCGGTGGAGTCCGCGCGGCAGCATGTGGCCGCCCTCGTCGGCGCGAAGCTGCGCGACGTGATCTTCACGAGCGGAGCGACCGAAGCCAACAACCTCGCATTGCGCGGCGTTGTCGAGGCCGTGCTGCGCGGCGACGATCCGCGCCGCGCGGGCAGATCGCTGGGGCCCATCGCCGCCCACGACCTTCACGTCGTCACTGTCGTCACCGAACATCCCGCGGTACTCGATCCGGTGGCGTGGCTCGAGTCGCAGGGCGTGCGCGTGACGCGCCTGCCGGTGGACTCCGGCGGGCTCGTGGACCTCGACCACGCCGCACGCGCGATCGCGCCGGGCACCACGCTCGTGTCGGTGATGGCCGCCAACAACGAGATCGGCGTGATACAGCCCATCGCCGAGATCGCGCGGCTCGCACACGCCGCCGGCGCCTTCTTCCACACCGACGCGACGCAGGCTGCGGCGCTCACCGACATCGACATGCCGGCGATGGGCATCGACATGCTTTCGTACACGGCGCACAAGCTGTATGGCCCGAAGGGCATCGGGGCGCTCGTCGTCCGTCGCGCCTCGAAGGTGCCGCTCGCCGCGCAGCAGCTCGGCGGCGGTCATGAGCGTGGCCTGCGATCCGGAACCGCGAACGTACCCGCCATCGTCGGCTTCGGTGAGGCGACGCGTCTTGCCCGTGAACGACGATCGCAGGACGCGCCGCGGCTGGCATCGATGCGGGATCGGCTGTGGGCGCGGCTGCGCGACGAGCTCGACGACGTGCACCTGCGAGGCGCCATCCGCCCGCGGCTGCCGCACAACCTCAACGTCGGCTTCGACGGACTCACGGGGCGCGACCTGGTGCTCGGCCTGACGGGGCTCGCCGTGTCGCCCGGCGCCGCCTGCGCTTCCACGTCCGCGGCGCCCTCTCACGTCCTCATGGCGCTCGGTCTCACCGAGAACGAGGCGCGCAGTTCCCTGCGGTTCGGCCTGCTCCGCAGCGCGACCGAAGCCGAGGTAGACCTCGCGGCCGCGCAGGTGGTGGAAACCGTGCGCGGGCTCAGGAAGCGGCGCGCCGCGCTACCATGAAGGAGGGCGTGCCAGCGGCACGGCCCACCCAACGCCATGATGTACATCACCCTTGAAGCGGGTCGGCAGATCCGCAAGTTGCTCGAGAAGCAGAGCCTCCCGAACGGCGGTCTGCGCGTCGGCGTCAAGGCCGGCGGGTGCAGCGGCCTGAGCTACGTGTTCTCGTGGGAAGAAGCGCCCGCCGAACAGGATCAGGTGTTCGAAGGACCCGAGGACTCGCGGATCTACGTCGATCCGAAGAGCCACAAGTTCCTCGACGGCACCCAGCTCGATTACGACACGAACCTCATCAGCAAGGGCTTCGTGGTGAACAACCCCAAGGCCCGGGCCACCTGCGGCTGCGGCAGTTCGTTCTCCCTCAGCTAGGCGCAGGCGCCGCCTCCGCGGCCTGATGGCCGGGTGTCTCGTGCAGGTCCATGCGACCCACCTCGCCTGACCGCTCGAGCGCGCTGCGGAACAGGATCGGGCCGACGGTTTCGTGCAGCGTGATCATCGACACGATCAGCGCGTACATCCGGCCGCCCCAGTCGGGGAACTCCGCGTTGATGAGGATGGCGAGGCCGAGCGTGACGCCGGCCTGCGACACGAGTCCGCGCCATGCCAGCGACGGCGCTTCTCCGCTCAGACCGGCGACGCGCGCCCCGATCACCGACGTGCCGCGGATCAGCACGAATCGCAGGGCCGAGACGCCCACGGCGAGGAAGCCGACGCTGGCCAGGGCACCGAGGTGCAGGTTGGCACCGGCGGCCGCGAAGAACAGCACGAGCACGGGCAGTGCGCCGCGTTCCACCGCGTGGCGCAGCGCGTCGCCTTCTGGCGGGGCGATGTTCTCCACTACCAACCCGGCGCCGAGCGCGGCGAGCAGCGGCTCGAAGTGCAGGGCCCCGCCCACCTGGCTCAACAGCACGCTGAGCCCGAGCATCATGACGGTCACCTCGCGGCCCACGTAGCGGAGATAGAAGGCGAAGCATGCCCCGACGATGCCGCCGAAGGCGAACGATCCGAAGATCTCCCACGCCAGTCCCGAGAGGATGCCCTGACCGCCCTGGCCGACGCCGGTCGCGAACCGCACGCTCTCCATCGACAGCGTGAAGAGCAGGATCAGCATCAGGTCGGCGAGGACGACGAGCGCCAGCACGAGCTCCGACAGCGCACCCCGTGCGCGGCTCTCCGTGATGACGGCGATGCTCACGGTGGGCGAGAAGCTCACCGTCACGGTCGCCAGCAGTGCGGCGAGCGACAGGCGCGCCACGCCCGTCATCTCGGGTGCGATGGGCAGCCACGCCCACACCGTGAAGAACAACAGGGTGAGCGTCACCCACATCGTGACGACCATGACGCCGCCCATCGTCAGCATTGCGCGCAGCTGCGGGCGCAGGCGCGTGAAGTTGATCTCGAGGCCGGCGATGAAGGCGATGAGGGCAATCGCCACGCCGTTGACCACCTGGAGCTCACGGGCCATCGTCGGCGTGAGGATCGCGCCCGCGTAGGGGCCGCACACCACGCCGAAGAACAGGTACCCGGAGATGCGCGGCAGCCGGAACCTCTCGAACAGCTCGCCAGTCAGCGAGGCGGCAATCAGTGCAAACCCGATCGCGAGCGCGGTCCCGGGACCGGCCTGGGTCACCGCATCGTCGGCTCGGGTGACCATCGCGGCCGTAACGACGATGATGACGAGGGCGAGCAGCCGGATCATGCCGGCCCGTCTTCCGATGGCCGGAGCGCCAGGGCGAGCGCTTCGGACACGAGGGTCGCGAACACGACGGCCGTGAGCACGGCCGTCATGCCGGGCGTGGGGACGACCTGGGCCAGGTGCAACGCGACGGCGATGCCGAGCAGGCCCGGCGCGACAAGGTGCGTGCCGAGCTCACCGGCGCTCACGAGGCCCTGGAGACGCGTTGCGAGGTACCCGCCGGCCAGCTTGGCCGCCAGCCTGAAGAGCACCAGTGGCGCGGCAATCCAGACGGCCTGCAGCGAGAACTGGCACGAGGCGCCGGCCACGAGCAGCAGCACCACGATGAGCGGATGTTGCACGCGTTGCAGATCCTCGCGCACCACGCGGTCGGCCCCGCCCGGCAGCACCACCCAGAGGAACCCGGCGGTCAGCCCCGCCAGCAGCGGCGACAGGCCCAGGAACGCCGACGTGCCGCCGATGAGCGCCGCCGTGCCCGCGATGAAGACGTTGCGCTCGGCGCGCGAATGGGCACGCTCGAACAGCAGCCAGCCCGCGGTGCCGATGGCGATGCCCAGCATCATCGTCCGGAACAGCCATCCCGTGGCCAGCCACAGCGGCATCGGCTCGCGGGAAGCGAGCATCACCACGAGCACGCCGCTGGCGACGATTGGCAATACGTCGTCCATGTCGGCGATGCGCAAGGCCTCGCCATGCGCGTCGAGCCGGTCGTCGCCGCCGGAGGCCGATGATGCGGCGGCGCACAGCCCGAGCGCCAGCGCGACCAACCCGTAAGGATGCGTGAACGGAATGTGCCAGGCGTCGAACAGGAACCAGAACGCGCCGGTGACGAGCACGATCGTGGTGACGGCCTCGAGGCCGGCGGCGGTGAGGAGCCGTCCGTCGCGCGCCTCCCGGAGGTCGAGCGCCAGCCCGACGAAGATGCCGAGCACGGCGAGCGCCACCGTGACCACCGCGTCGAGGTACCCGAGGGCGACGGGAGTGAGCACGTTGGCGAACGACGGCCCGAGCGCGGCGCCGATCGGCACGAAGAGCACCGCAGGCGCCACCACCGGCGCCAGGCCGAGCGCCGCGCGCGTGCGCAAGGCGTGCAGCCACGGGGAGCCGACGCCCGCGGGCCGCTTCAACGCGGAGTCGAGTGCGTCGACCCCGCCGGCTTCTCGCCAGTCACCGCCCGTGCTCATCGCTGCAGGGCCACCAGTCGCGGCTGTCCATCACGTTCCACCGACAGGAACACGGCGCCATCGGGTGACAGGGCGTCGTAGGCCTTCGAGACGTCGCCCGGGGAAGGCGTGCGCGATGATCCCACGCTCATCAGCACGTCGCCGACGCGCAGTCCCGCCGCATCGGCGGCCGACCCCGGCTGCACACGTATCACCTCGCTGCCGCGCCCGGGCACCGCGCGCAGGGTGAGTCCGAGCGGACGATCGTCGGATCCGGCGGCCGAACCGCCCTCGCTCCCCGTCGCGTCCGAGGCCGCGGGCCGCTCGCGCACCGTGACCGGCAGCGTCGCGAAGGCGCGGTCGCGCGCGACGGTGAGACTCAGCGTGGTGCCGGGCGCTGTCCGCGACACACGGAGGCGAAGGGCCTCCGGCGTTCGCACCGGCTGGCCGTTGACGGCCGTGATGACGTCGCCAGGGGCGAGGACGCCCGCGGCCGGACCCTCACTGCGGACCGCCGCCACCGCTGCACCCGTGCGCACGCCCGTGAGTCCAGCGAGCACCTGATCCACGGCCTGCGTCGCCACGCCGATGTCACCGGGGGCGGGCATGCCGCCACGCAGGAGCTGATCCACGGTCGCGAGCACGATCTGCGCCGGAACGAGCGTGGGCTCGCCGTCGGTGGCCGTCAGCACGCCCGCAAGCCGCCCGTCGAGCAGGAACACGGGGGCGCCGATATCTCCGGCCGCACCGCGCCCCATCGTGAAGAGCGGCGTGTCCCACCTGGGGTCGCCGAGGCTGTCGCTGCGGCCCACGAAGACCGGGCGCCGCGCCGCGCCCGCCATGCTCGCCTCCGCGCCGACGACGTAGCCCGGCGAGGGCAGCGGCTGCACGCCCTCCCGGATGCTGAGCACTGGGGCCGATGTGGACGGGACGCGCACCACCGCCAGCCCCCGGACCGGATCACGGGCCACCGTGGTCGGCCGTCCGGGCACCCCGACGATGCCATCGATCGTCATACCTTCGCTGACGGCCACCACGGCCGCGTCGTCGCGGACGCGGAGGGCAGGCAGCAGGCGGACACCGGTGCCGGGTGGCGCCGGGTCGTCGACCCCCGACCCGCTCCCGAGGACCCGAACCACGAGCAGCGATCCGTCGACACGGGCCGCCAGCTCGCGTACGGCGAGCGACAGGTCGTCGAACGCGGCGCGTGCTGCCAGGCGGGCGAGCGGCTGGGCCGCGGCCACGTCCCGGCCCTCGGCGGACGTCGCGGGGTACCGGAACTGCGACAACACCAGCAGGACGGCGATCGAGACGACGATCGTGGCGGCCAACAGGCGTGTCTCGCGTGATACGCCCGTGCGTCCGGGGGACGACATGGCTTGAGTATGTCATCTGAACCGGTGACGGCACAGGACGAGCTCGACACCCATCGCAGCCGTGCATCATGATCGGTCGGTGACCCGCGGAACGCGCCTGGGCCTGCTCGCCCTCGCCTGCGTGATCGGCGCCATCATGGTGTTCGACGTGCGCGCACGCCTTCGTGCGGTCGATACCCCTGTCGCTGACCAGCGGCAGAGCTCGACGCACCAGGGGCCCGCGGTGCCCGAGGTCCAGCGCGGGTTGGACAAGACTCCGCTCGTCTACCCGGCCCAGTTCATCGACCAGCTCGTCCAGCGGAGCCGCGATGCGTTCGTGCTGGCGCGCGACGAGGGCGCGAGTGAACCGGTGCCGGGCGTGATCGTCGGCCCGCGCGAAGTGCTCGTCGCCAGCCCGCGAACCGGCACCACGTGGGCGTTGGCCACCGCCGACGGGCGGACGCTCCGGGCGACCCGCCGTGCCAGTGATCCGGTACGGGGCATCAGCCTGCTCGAGCTGGCCGAACCCTCCACGGTCGTCGTGTCGTTCGGTCCGCCGGCCCTGACGTCGGGGTCCCCGGTGGTGGCCGTGCGTCCGACGCCCGCTGCTCTCGTCACCCAGCTGATCCCGGCGCCCGGCACCGAGGCGTCGCTGACCGTGCGCCTGGCCGGCAGCGCCATGGCACCCGGCACTGCGGTGATCGACCTCGATGGCCGGCTCGTCGCCTTCCTCGGCGCCGGCGTGGAAGGCGGCGCGCCGCTGCTCGCCAACGAGCTCGACACCGATATCCTTCCGGTGCTGCGGCGGGGCGAAGTGCCGGCCATCGCCTGGCTCGGGGCGGACCTGCAGGCGATCGACGAGCGACTCGCCGCGATCGTGGGCGAGGGGCTTGCGGTCGTGACCTGGGTGGATCCGGGATCGCCGGCGGGCAGCGCGGGTCTGCAGGCAAGCGACGCGATCGTTGCCGCGAAGGCCGGCAACCTGAAGATTCCGACGCTTGCCGCGCTGCAGACCACGCTCGAGCCCGATCTGCCGCTGACGCTCGAAGTGCGCCGACGCGCCCGCACGCGCACGGTGTCGCTCGTCGTCGGCAGGCGCACGTACCCCCGGGGCGTGCTTGGGACCACAGGCGTCGCCGTGCACGGCGGCGCACCGACCCTGCGGGTGGCCCCGGCGTCGCCGCTTGCGCGCGCCGGGCTGCGTACCGGTGACGTGGTGGAAGCCGTGAACGGTCGTGTGGTCAGCGCCGAGGACCTCGAGCGCATCCTGCGCCGTGGCGGTGCGGTGCTGCTCACCGTGCGCCGCGACGGCGAACGACGGTTCGTGGTGCCGCCGGTGCAGAAGCAGGGCGCGGGGCAGGGCACGTGAACCTCGCCGTGTCACGCGAGCGGTGGGACCGCCTGCGCGAGGTCGCTGTCCGCACGTGGGCCCCGTCGCTGTTTCGCGAGGAGAACACCATCCTCCTCGCGGCCATCCTCGTCGGCGTCCTGGCGGGCCTCGGCTCGGCCGCCTTCATGTACAGCCTCGCGTTCGTGCACCGCGTGTTCTTCGTGATGCTGCCGCAGGCGGTGCCGTGGCTCGGGCCCTCGGTGCTGATGTTCCTGCCGGCGCTCGGCGGGCTGCTCGTCGGGCCGCTCATCGCGCGCTTCGCGCCTGAAGCGCGCGGGCACGGCGTGCCGGAAGTGATGACGGCCGTGGCGACGCGCGGCGGCCAGATCCTCGGGCGCGTCGCCATCGTGAAGATCATCGCCTCGGCGATCAGCATCGGGTCCGGGGGGTCGGCCGGGCAGGAAGGTCCGATGGTGCAGATCGGCGCCGCGACTGCCTCGGCAGCGGGGCGCCGGCTCGGCATCGCGGCCCGGCACATGCGGACCTTCGTGGCGTGCGGCGCGGCGGGCGGGCTGGCGGCGGTGTTCAACGCGCCGATTGGCGGCGCGATCTTCGCGCTCGAGGTGATCACGGGCGAGCTCACGCCGGCGTTCGGGGCCGTGATTCTCGCGTCGGTCAGCGCGACGGTGGTGTCGCGCAGCCTGTTCGGCAACTTCCCGTCGTTCGTCGTGCCGCGCTACGACCTGGTCAGCCACGGTGAGCTGCTCGGGTACGTCGTCCTGGGAGTGTTGACGGGCCTTGTCTCCGTGGCCTTCATCCGCATGCTCTATGCCTGCGAGGACCGCTTCGACGACTGGAGGTTCCCTGCGCAGTACAAGCCCGTCGTCGGCGGGCTCATGCTCGGCGTGATCGGGCGCTTCTTTCCGCAGATCTTCGGTACGGGAAGCGGGACGATCCAGGAAGCGACGTGGGGCACGCTGGCGCCGCTGCTGCTACTGGCGCTGATTCCGCTCAAGATGATCGGCACGTCGCTCACGCTCGCCTCGGGTGGGTCTGGCGGCGTGTTCGGCCCCGCCATGTACGTCGGCGCTATGGTCGGCGGAGCCTTCGGCGCGGGCCTGCACGCCGTGTTCCCGCACGCGACGGCGGGCAGCGGCGCCTACGCGCTCGTCGGCATCGGCGGCGTCGTTGGCGGCACCGCGCTCGCGCCGGTGACGGCGATCATCCTGCTGTTCGAGATGACCGACGACTACCGCATCATCCTGCCGGTGATGGTGGTCACGGCGCTGTCGGTCGTGGTCACGCGCACGTTCGTGGGGGAGTCGATCTACACGCTGAAGCTGCGGCGGCAGAACATCGGCTATTACGCCGGTGCCGAACTCGATCGCACGCACGGCGTCACCGTCGCCGCCGCGATGCGGAGCGACCTGCCGCTCGTCGCGCCGTCGACGACCCCGGTGTCGGCACTGGCTGCCGCGGTGAGCGCGCGTGCGACCGCGCTCGCGGTGGGAGACGACGCCGAGGGCGTGATCGGCGCCATCACGGCGGAACAGATCGCCGGCGCGGCTGTGCAGGACGAGCGACCCGAGACGATTGCCGGGCTCGTCGTGCCGCTGTCAGCGGTGAGGATCCGACCGGACGCACGCCTCGATGCGGCGCTGGCGCGGCTGTCGGACGCCGAGCACGATGTGTTGCTGGTGCTCGCCGATGGCGCCGGCGCACCGCCACGGCTCCATGGCGTGCT
>JAEYZV010000648.1 GCA_023427865.1 Acidobacteriota bacterium | reverse complement strand
GGCCCTACCTCATGTCGCTAGAACAGGAACTTCACGCCGAGCTCGGCGCGACGCATCGTGTCGGCCGACGAAATCACGCCGAACCCGGCGGTACCGAGCGTCGCCCCGGGGTTCCCCCAGTTCACCTGGTTGAACAGGTTGAACACCTCGGCACGCAGCTGGATGCGTGAGCGCCCGCCCGTGGCGACGTTCTTCATGAACGAGACGTCGGTCTGGCTGTACTTCGGCCCGCGCAGGTAGTTGCGGGGCGTGTTGCCGAAGGTGAACTGGGCGGGCATCTCGAACGCCGCCGGATCGATACAGTTCACGAAGCCGAGGCCGTTCGGGTTGTCCTGGCAGCTCAGCGAGACGCCGGGGTTGAGGAGGTTCGGGCGCTGGTTGCCGAGCCCGACGTTGGCGCGATCGCCCTGAATCAGCACGTTGACCGGCGTCCCGCTCTGGATGGTGGTGATGCCGCCGATCTGCCAGCCGCCGAGCACGCCGCGCAGCAGCGCGTTGTCCGCATCGCGGAAGAACGGCATGTCCCAGACGTAGCTCACGACCAGCCGGTGCGGCACGTCCCAGTTGGCCGGCCCGTAGTCACGCCAGATATCGTACTGGTCCATCACCTGGCCGCCGCCGTTGGAATGGGTCGCCATGTCGCGCGTGCGCGACCACGTGTAGTGCGCGTTGAGCAGGAAGCCGTTGGTCATGCGGCGACGCGCCACGAGGCTCACCGAGTCGTAGTTGGCGATCAGGTCGTTCTGGATCGTCCGGATCTGCCGGAAGGCCTGATTGGGGCGGCGTGCGTCGACGGGGCCGGCGCCCGGCTGCGGCTGGTTGTTGTAGTAGCTGCGATCCAGGTTCTTCGTCCGCGACGCGAGGTACTGCAGCTCGACGACCGTGTTGCCGAACACCTCGTGCTGCAGGTCGGCGCTCCACTGGTTCTTGCGCGCGTTGGGCAGGTGGCGGTTGGGCGTGATCATGTTCGGCGGGCCGCCGGGGCCGACCGTGCCGAAGGGCTGATCGAACGAGAGCGTCGGGTTGGCCGGAGTGTTGGTGAAGGTGAACTCGGCCGCGATCGGCGGATTGTTGGTGAGGAACGTGAACGAGTTCATCTGGTTGGGGTTGTAGTAGAGCCCCCAGCCGGCGCGCAGCACGGTCCTCTCCGAGAGGCGGTAGGTCGCGCCCAGTCGTGGCCCCCAGTCCTTGTTGTTCGGCTCGTGGAACTCGAAGCCGACGGCGGGGAACGACGTGGGGATGATCGCGGTCTGATCCGCGTTCAGCATCGACGCGAGGCCTTCATACGTCTGCACCGGCGTGTTCCGCTCGTAGCGCAGCCCGAGGCTCAGCGTCATGTTGCGCGTCGCCTGCCAGACGTCGTTGATGAAGAACCCGTTGCGCCACTGCCCGACGTGGCCCTGCACCTGATCGACCGGGGTACCGACCGTGAAGGGCACGCCGGTCATGAAGTCGGCGGCCGAGTAGCCGGTCATCTGGCCGTTGAACGAGAAGGCCCCACGCGGGCTGTTGGCCGCGCGGCGGCCGGTGGCCATCTTGCGCAGGTCGAACCCGGTGCGGATGTTGTGCGTGCCCCTGGTCCACGAGAGCACGTTGGACATCTGGAACGTCGTGTCGAACTGGTACCAGTTGGTGCCGCCGTTGCCGAGACCGTTGAAACCGGTGATCCCGATGGTGGGGATGCCCTGGTTGCCGTAGCGCACGTCGCCGTCGAAGCCCGGGATGCCGAGCGCGGCGCCCGCGCCGGTCTCGCCCGCCAGCTCGATGTTGTTCAGCGAGTCGAAGTCGATGCGGTGGTAGCCGATGCGGAAGTCGTTGAGCAGCGTCGGCGACAGCGTCTGCTGCCACGACCCGAGCGTGTTCTTGTTCTTGCGCGGCTGGTACAGACCGGCCGTCGGGATGACCGCGCCGAAGCCGTCGAAGGCGTCGACCCAGTTGTAGCGGAAGTACACGCGCGAGGCGTTGGTGACGTTCTGGTCCACGCGCATCAGCAACTGGTCGATGTTGCTCTCGGTGAGCACCGGCGCCTGGTAGTTGTTGCCGGTGCCGTTGGCCGTGCCGGGCAGGTTGGGCAGCGGGTAGTACTGCAGCAGGCGCAGGGCCTGGGCCGAGAGCTGCGACTGCGGAATCTGGTTGCCGGGGTACGGCACCTTCGTGATCGGGTTGACGATCTGCGTCGAGATCTCGCTGAAATCGCCCCGGCGCATCCGCTCGGTCGGCACCGACCCGATCGGGCTCGTCGTGCGATCGGAGCGCAGCCCTTCGTAGGCCGCCATGAAGAACGTCTTGTTGCGGCCGTTGTACAGGCCCGGAATGATCACCGGCCCGTCGAACTGGACGCCGAACTGGTTGCTGCGCTTGGGCGGCTCCGGCAGGTTCGGGTTGTCGAAGTAGCCGCGGCTCTCGAGCGCGTCGTCCTGGAAGTACTCGAACAGCGCGCCGTGGAAGTCGTTGGTGCCCGCCTTGGTCACGACGTTGACGTGGACGCCGAGGTAGGACCCGTACTCGGCCGACGTGCTGCCGGTCTGCACGGCCACCTCGGTCACGGCATCGGCCATCGGCCGCATGCTCGTCATCGCCAGCAGGTTCGACGTCGCGTTGATGCCGTCCATCGTCAGGCTGTTCTGGATCTCGCGCTGGCCGGCGCCGCGGAACGACAGGCCGATGTCGGTCGTGTTCCCGCGCAGCACGCCGGGCGTCGTCGCGGCCATCTGCCAGACGTTGCGCCCGCTCGACGGCAGGTCGGTGACCGCGCGCGCCTCGACGGTCTGCGAGACCGCCGCGCGGTCGGTCTGGATGGTGGTGTTGGCCGCTTCGACCGTGACCGTCTCCGAAAGCTCGCCGACACTCAGCACGGCGTCCTGACGGACGACCTGGTTGCCGCCGACGACGATGTTGGTCGCCTTGAAGGTCTGGAACCCCTGGAGGGCGATGGTGATCTCGTATCGCCCGAGGGGCACGGCGTTGAACTGGTAGACGCCCGCATCGTTGGTGACCCCGTTCAGGGTCGCCCCGGTGCCGACGTTGACCGCCGTGACCGTGGCGCCGGGCAACACACCGCCACCGGAGTCGGTGACGGTGCCCACCAGGCCCGTTTGCGAGGCGAGCTGCGCAAACGCGGATGTGGAGAGGCAGAGGGTGAGAATTGCTGCGGACCACAGAGCTCGGAGCACGCTGACATCCTCCTGGGTGCTGCCGCGCGGCCTTGCACCGTTGGCTCCCCCGCACGCAGTGGGTGCCGTGGAGACGTCGCTTGCCGATGCACCGCGCTGAACCGCCGCTTCGAAAACCGCCGCGGCGTTTCACTCTGGCAGAATGCGCTGACAATAAACGAAATTCCTTCGGCAGTCCATGCGCGATCGCGCGGCGCTTGCCTCGCGGAGTGACGAGCCGCTATCCTCCGCCCTGCCGCCTGCACGTGCCGTGCGGCAGCCGCCTCGCCGAAGGCACCCATCACCTCCTTTTCGACGGAGTCATGCCCGTGTCCGCAACCCAGCCCGATCGCTCCCGCCGTTCCGCCTTCCGCGCCCTCTTCGCCAGCGTCGGCGCTGCCGCCGCCGGCGTGTTCGGCAGCCGCGCGCATGCCGCCGCGCCCGACGCCAATGGCATCGTCACCATCCCGGACGCGGCCCAGCAGGGCGAGGCGCCACGACAGGCACCGCTGTTCTCCGGGGCAAAGGTCCATGGTGGCCTCGTGTACGTCGCCGGCAAGGGCTACCACGAGGAAGGCGACATCCGCGTCCACACGAAGCATGTGCTCGACGCGCTCGAGAGCGAGCTGAAGAAGGCGGGTTCGTCGATGGACAAGGTGCTGAAGGTGAACGTGTACCTGCACGACCTGCAGGATTACGCCGCGATGAACGAGGTGTACCGCGGGCGGTTCGGCGCAAACCCGCCGGTGCGCACGACGGTGGCGTGCTACGGCGGCATCCCGGGACGCTCGCTCGTCGAGATGGACTGCATCGCGGCGGTCTAGGCACGAGGGCGCGTTCGGGGAACGCGCCCTCCCCTCAGGCTTTCTTCTGCAGCACTTCGCGCAGGCGACGCGCGACGATCTTCTCGTCGCCCGGCTGCATCATCCAGACGCCGACCAGCAGTTCCTGGCCCGGGCGCACGCCGATCGACGGCGTGCCCTCGCGCAGGCGCCGGGAGATTTCCCGTCCGTTGATGCCCGTCACCGCCTCGTCGAGCTTGATCTGCACGTGGGGCACGTGGTTGGCGACCTCGGGGACGACGATCTCCGCGCTCACGCCCGGCACGTCGCGCACGCTTTTCAGGATCAGCTCGGCCCGCCGGCGGTACTCGCGGTCGGCCGCTTCGTGATCGAGCTTCACGAAGCGCTCGAGCGCGACGAGCATTCCGAGCATCTCCTCCTTGTTCACCTTCATGCCGCGGCCGATGGCGTTGCCGTTGGGAGCGGCGTTGGCGCGCGCGGCGGCGATGAGGTCCTTGCGGCCGAGCAGCAGCCCGGCGCTCTGTGGCCCACGGATGCCCTTGCCGCCAGAGAAGCACACGAGGTCGAAGCCCATCGCCGTGTACTTCCACAAGTTCTCGACCGGCGGCACGTCCGCGGCGGCGTCGTTCATCGTCACCACGTTGTGCTTCTTGCCGAGCGCGACGAACTGCTCGTCGCGGATCTGCCCGACCGAGTTGTTGTTGTTGTAGAACAGCATCATCGCCGTCCTCGGCGAGATCGCCGCCTCGAGTTCGGCCGCCGTCTCCACCTCCACGATCGTCACGCCGCAGTTGCGAATGGCGTGGTCGTAGCCGAAGCGGTGCGACTTCTGCATGATGACCTCGGACTTCATGTCCACGAGGTTCGGCAGGTCCACGATCTTCTTCCCGTCGGTGCCGGTGAGCACACCGGCCATCCCGAGCGTCATCGCCGACGCCGCGCCGGAGGTCACCATCGCGGCCTCGGCCTTCACGAGCTCGGCGATGCGCGCGCCGACCTTGTCGTGCAGGTCGTTGAGGTACACGTAGTGCTTCGACGCGTAATTGATCGCGTCCATGACCTCGGGTGGCATCAGCGACGCGGTCATGTCGGTGTACGTCCCGGCGGCGTTGATGAACGGCCGGATCCCGAGCTCCTTGAAGTAGTCGCGGCGCGCGGGGGCAGCAGCGGCCACCGAGGCGGTGCCACCGATCAGGCCGCCGACGATCGGCAGCGAAGACAGGTGTTCGAAGAAAGTGCGGCGGGTAAGCATCGGGTCTCCTTGAATCGGCGCGTTCGGGGAACGCGCCTTACCGGCACGAGAGATGGTGAGGATGGCGCGCCCCCGAGCG
>JAEYZV010000606.1 GCA_023427865.1 Acidobacteriota bacterium | reverse complement strand
GGCTGGGCGGCTCGACGACGGAGTCCGCTGCGGCGGTGGCCGACATGCGCCGGGTCGTCGACGACTACGGTGTGGATGGGCTGTTCACGGACAATCCGGATCTGTTTCCCCGGCCTTAGGGCAGCCGTTCGTGGGCGCGCAGATGCGCGCCGGTCCCAGCCAGGCCCGGGACCGGTAAGGCGCCGCTACCGGCGCCTTCTGCGGTTTGGGGGAAACGTGGCGCGGAGCCAGAAGAGAATCCGGCCCAGCGCCCACGACAACAGCATCAGGGCCGCGACCCCGAGCACCAGTACGACCAGCGGCCGGCTCATGCCGGCGTGCGCCTCTCCATCGGCCGATATTAGAATGATGGGATTGTCCTGTCGCCGGAGCGGCGCACGGGCCTTCCCCAGCGAGGCGTGTCACGCACGTGGAGTATCTGATCCGGCACTACACCCTCGATGAGGGTGCCCTCGAGATCGAGTACATCGAGGAGTTCTTCGGGGAGTTCCCGCGACGCAAGACGGCGGCCGAGATCAGCGCGCGTCTGGCCGACCGTGAGCACCTGATCGTCATGGCGGTCGCCGCGTTGCCCGACGAGCCCGGCGTGCTCGTACCGGTGGCCTACAAGGTCTGCCACGAGTTGTTCGCCGACGAATCCGATCCGCGGCTCGCCGACCTGTCGGCGCAGATCGAGGACGTGGTGAAGTTCGAGGATCGACGGGTGTTGTACAGCTGGATTGGCGGCACGCGGTCCGACTGGCGCGGGCAGGGCCAGTTCCGCGCGCTCACCGAGGAGCAGGAAGCGTGGGCGGTGGCGGCCGGCTTCGACGAAGTGGTGGTCAAGACGAAGAACCGCTACTACGAGATGCGCAGCACGCTCGACAACCTGCATTTCAACGTGCTGAAGTTCGTGCCCAACCCGATCGAGAACCTCGAGTCGAAGGTGTTCCTGAGCAAACAGCTCGGACCGCACGTGCTCGACCTGCATCGCAGCGCGCGCACACGTCTCGAGGACGGTCGTCGCTGAGCGACGTGAACACATGGCCGATGCCTGGAGCCCCGAACGGCGACGCAACGAACGGCGTGACGTGCCGTTTCCGTTGTATGCGCAGATCATCGACTCGACCGCGGGCGCGCCGGCTGCCGAGCCTCTCCGCGTCCGCGTGAGTGGCGTGAGCGTTGGCGGCCTCGTGCTCGAGTCGGCGACGCTGCTCCCCGTCGACCTCCGCGTCTCGCTGACCCTTGCGTCGCCCGACACCGACATCGGCCCGCTGAAGGGACGCATCGTGCACAGCCGCCTCATGCTGGCCCCGCGCGGGGACGCGGCGCCTTCGTACGTCGCCGGCCTGGCCTTCGACGGTCTCGACGCTGCTGCCAGCCAGGCCATCGGGACGCTGCTGTCGTCGATCGGCGGGCAGCCGGCGCCGCACGCGCCAGGACACGCTCCATGAACAACGCACGTCTGCATCGCACGGTTGGCGTCAAGGTCGGTCACGTCCAGGTCGGCGGCGGAGCGCCCGTGGTGGTGCAATCGATGACGAGCACCGACACGGCCGACGTCGCGAAGACGGTCGACCAGGTCGCGGCACTCGCGGCCGCAGGCTCGGAGATCGTGCGCGTCACCGTGAACGTGCCCGAGGCCGCGGCGGCGGTGCCCGACATCGCCCGCCGGCTGCGCGACCGCGGCTGCGCGGTGCCGCTCGTCGGTGATTTCCACTACAACGGCCACCTGCTGCTCACCCGCTATCCCGAGTGCGCGGCGGCGCTCGACAAGTACCGCATCAATCCCGGCAACGTCGGGACCGGTGCGCGACGCGACGAGCAGTTCGCCACGATATGTGCCGTCGCGCGCGAGCACGGCAAGCCGGTGCGCATCGGCGTGAACGGCGGCTCGCTGAACCAGGAACTGGTGATGCGGCGCATGCAGGAGAACACCGACCGCGAACTCGGGCGGACCTCCGAGCAGATCCTCGACGACTGCATGATCGAGTCGGCGCTGACCTCCACCGAGCTCGCGCTCGAGGCCGGGCTGCGCGAGGACCAGATCATCATCTCCTGCAAGGTCTCGCGTCCTCTGCACCTCATCGACGTCTACCGGCGCCTCTCGAAGGCGACCCGCCAGCCGCTGCACCTCGGCCTGACCGAGGCCGGGATGGGCATCAAGGGGCTCGTCTGGTCGTCGTCGGCGATGGGCGTGCTGTTGAACGAGGGGATCGGCGACACCATTCGCGTGTCGCTCACGCCTCGCCCCGGCGGTGACCGTTGCGAGGAGGTGTACGCCGCGTGCGAGCTGTTGCAGGCACTCGGGCTGCGGGCGTTCAGCCCGAGCGTGACCGCCTGTCCCGGCTGCGGCCGCACGACGAGCACCACGTTCCAGGAGCTCGCCGAACGGATCCAGGGCTACATCCGCGATCGGATGCCGGGCTGGAAGCGCGAGTTCGAGGGCGTCGAGACGATGACGCTCGCCGTGATGGGGTGCGTGGTCAACGGTCCGGGCGAATCGAAGGCGGCCAACATCGGCATCTCGCTGCCGGGCACCGGCGAAGCGCCGAACTGTCCCGTGTTCATCGACGGGCAGCACGCGATGACGCTGCGCGGCACCTACGAGGAGCTCTCGCTGGCGTTCCAGCGGCTCGTGGAGGACTACGTGGCGTCGCACTACCCGCGCCGGGAGACCGAGCAGCGCCTGCCTGCCGCTACGCCCGTCGCCTGATCCGTGCGTCGACGAAGGACCTGACGCTGAAGGCCAGGTAGACGAGCAGGATGAGCGCCATGCTGGCCCGCGCGATCACCGCGGGCCGTCGTGCCAGCTCCTGCGCGGCAAGCAGTGACGGCACGCGGACGAGCGCGCCGAGGGTGCCGAGGACGCCCACGAGCGCGACCAGGGCCGCCACGTGCATCGCATGCGGGCGTGCCGCGGGACTCCGCGCCGCGACGAGTCCGCAGGCCACGAGCACGGTGCCGACG
>JAEYZV010000585.1 GCA_023427865.1 Acidobacteriota bacterium | reverse complement strand
TACACCGTCAGTAGGCTCGCGATATCCACCGGCCGGTGCTCTTCGCAGCGGCGGCGGGCGGCGATGCCCGTGAGGCACGACATCGCGCCCGCCCGCGAGTCCGGCACCCGCAGGTGCTCGGGCACGCTGCCGCCCCCGCGGAAGATCTGCTCGCGCAGCACGTCGTCGCCGCCGCCGTGCCCGCCCTCGGCCTTCGGGATGTCCACCCGGGTCCGCTGCCCGAAGTTCCTGATCAGCCAGATCTCGGTCTCGTCGGCGCCCTCGAAGGGCTGCCGCTCGTAGTCGCGCACCTCGAGCCGGCCGTTGTCGCCATTGAAGGCAAGCGCGTACCCCTCGATGGGCATGTAGCAATTCAGCGAGTACGACATGATCGCGTCGTTGCTGTACCTGATCGTGGCCGTCATCGTGTCCCACGACGACACATCCTCGCGGAACACGCATCCGTCGCGCAGGTAGCCGTCGACGTCCTCGGCCTGCGTGTAGAGCGCGTTGCCCCTGCCGCGGGTGATGTCCCAGTAGAAGGGGCACCTGGCCTTGTGCGGGCACGGCCGGCAGTTGGTGGAGCGGAACGCACCGGCCTTGCCATACCGCTTCAGCTCGCCGAACGCCTGCACGCGGACCGGATCCGCGCCGAGCCACCAGTTCACGAGATCGAAGTGGTGCGTCGCCTTGTGGACCCACAGCGAGCCGCTCTTCTCCTTCAGGCGGTGCCAGCGGCGGAAGTAGTCGGCGCCGTGGGACGTGTCGA
This sequence comes from Acidobacteriota bacterium, assembly GCA_023427865.1. GTDB lineage: Bacteria > Acidobacteriota > Vicinamibacteria > Vicinamibacterales > Vicinamibacteraceae > Luteitalea. Next base: position 2,221 of record JAEYZV010000585.1, on the reverse strand, counting down.
GATACCAGTGGAAGTCCACCGATCGGACCGGCCCGATCTCGCCGGCCATCAGCAGTTCCTTGATCTTCACGTGCTTGGGCGCGAAGCGGTAGTTGAACGCGACGTGGATCTTCCGGTTGTTGCGTTTCTCGGCCTCGAGCACCGCCTGGCACTGCTGCTCGTCGATCACCATGGGCTTCTCGGTAATCACCTCGAGCCCGCGATCGAGCGCCTTGACGATGTACTCGCTGTGGTAGGCATCCACCGTGGTGACGGTGAGCAGCTCGGGCCGTGTTTCGGTGACCATGCGGTCGAAGTCGGTGAACGTCGGGCACGAGAGGCCGAGCGCCTGGCGGGCGATCTCGGCGCGCTTGGCGTTGCTGTCACACAGCCCGACGAACTCGACGGCGTCGCCCCACTTGCCCTGCAGCCCACGGCCCCACATCCCGAGCCCGCGCACGCCGGTGCCGACGATGGCGTAGCGGCGCCTGCGCGTCTGCGCGCCGGCGAGCGAGGCGAGCCGCGAAGGGAAGGAGGCGGCAGCTGCGGTCGCCGCGGTGGTGGCCAGGAACGCTCGACGATTCATGCAGGACTCCGGAAGAAGGAAGGCGCGCTCGGAGAGCGCGCCCTACCGAACGGCGCGCCGGCGAGCGCGCCCTCCCCGAACGGGGCGCTCGGGGAGCGCGCCTTGCCTCAGAAGAACAGGCGGAAGCCGATCTGCAGGTTGACCGGCACGTTGTTCTGGCTCGTGACGATGCCGAAGTTGGCGTTGCGCGGGTCGAGATTCGGGTTGTTGTAGAACACCTGGTTCAGCGCGTTGTAGACCTCGAAGTGCAACTGGGCACGGACCCGCTGTGTGATGTCGAAGCGCTTCACGATCGACATGTCCATGTAGTTCAGTGTCGGGCCGCGCAGGCTCGCGGGTCGCGTCGGCTGCGTGCGGTACTGGGGCGTGCCGTTGACGTTGATGCGCGCATCGTTGCGACGCTGCGATTCCGGGATGTCGGAGAAGTAGAACCCGCTGAGATCGAACACAGGCTGGCTGACGTCACCCGAGTAGTCGGCCGTCAGCTGGTTCACGTCGCCGGCGTAGTAGTAGTTGTTGCCGATGGTCAGCGGACGGCCGCTCTGCCACTGGTAGATCGCCGACACGCTCCAGCCGCCGGCAATCGCGTCGAGCGCACGGTTCCACGTGTTGCCGAACCGGCGGCCGCGGCCGAACGGCAGCTCCCAGATGCCGTTGACGACGATGCGGTGCGGCACGTCGACGTCCGAGCGCCGCTTCTCGTAGTTGCCGTCGTAGGCGTCCACCGCGTTGAGTGCCGAGGTCTGCTCCTCGAACTTCGATACCGTGTAGGTCGTGAGGAACGAGAAGCCGCGGTCGAATCGCTTCTCGAGGCGGAACTGGCCCGAGTGGAAGCTGCTCGTGCCGTCGTAGTTGCGGCTCAGCACCTGGGTGAACTGCGGGTAGGGCCGCAACAGCTGCTGGCGCGCGACGTTGGTGGCGTTCAGCCCCGTGCCGGGCAGCAGGCCCGCGAACGGGTTCGGCACCAGCTGCGACATGCGCGTGATGTGTGCGTTGTCGCGCACCTCGCTGTCGCTCAGGTACTCGCGCGGCAACGGGTTGATGTCGGTCTCGACCGTCAGGTCGTAGCCGCGGTTGCCGGTGTAGCCCGCTTCGACGACCCACTGGCCGGGCAGCTCGCGCTGGACGCTCACCGCCCAGCGCATCGCCTGCGGGTTCTTCGCATCGACGTTGGTCGTGTAGCGACTGAGGTTCTGGCCGACGAACGTGTTTGCGCCGCGGGTATTGCCGGCCGGAGCGATCACGCCGTTCGGGTACGGATTGTCGAGGCTGGCCTGGAACGTCAGGCCATTGTCGTTGCTCGCGACCAGTGGCGTCGACTGCGCGAAGCCGGGCTGGAAAATCGCATAGTCGAACAGCATCGGTACCGTGTAGATCGCCCATCCCCCGCGCAGTACGGTCTGCGAGTTCAGCTGGTAGGCGAAGCTCAGGCGCGGCTGCCAGTTGTTCTTGTCGGCGTTCCAGAAACCGGGATTGGCCTCGCTCGCGAACCCGACGCCGCCAACCGGGTTGAACTGGCTCGCAGGCAGTTCGGGGATCGGTCGCGCAGCGTAGTTGGCCCGCGCCGCCGCCGTGACGTCGAGCGTCGCGGTGGGATCGAAGCCGCGGACGTTGGCGTTGTTCACGTCGTACGGCGCGCCCTCGTGCTCGTACCGC
>JAEYZV010000534.1 GCA_023427865.1 Acidobacteriota bacterium | reverse complement strand
CCGCAGCACGGCCTGCTGACGCTGCGACCGGATCCACAGGTGCCGCCGGTCCATCAGGTAGTCCACGCCGTGTTCCTTCGGCGTGATCGGGTAATCGTGCGCTTCCGAAACAACCGTGAAGCCCGTGCCCGTGAGCTCGTAGCCGCCCTTGGCGCGCGCGTCGGCGCGCACCACGCCGGTGACGATCAGCGCGGTTTCCTGCGACAGGTGGTCGGCCCTGGCGAACAGGTCTTCGCCGATGTCGGCCTTCGACATCACGACCTGGATGAAGCCGGTGCCGTCACGGACGATGAGGAAATGGATCCTGCCGCTCGAGCGCCGGTTGTGCAGCCAGCCGCGGAGGGTCACTTCCTGGCCGTCGAAGCGGGCGATGTCCTGGATGTACGCGACTGGCGGCATTGGGAAATTTGAAATTTGAAATGTGAAATGCGAAATGAAGTGCCCGGAACCCGGCCCCCGGAACCCGGCCTACTCGTCACTGAACGCAAACGTGTCGTGGCCCAGCATGGCTTCCATGCGCGTGCGCACCGCCGCGGCGTGGCGCAGTGTTGCCGCCGCGCCTTCGCGGCCGGCGACGAGCTCGAACATCAACGTGCCGCCGTAGCCCACTTTCTGCAGGCCAATCAGCAGTTCCGGCCAGTCGATCACGCCCTCGAACGGCAGCAGGTGATCGTCCCTGCGTCCGCCGTTGTCGTGGACGTGTGTGGTCACCAGGTAGCCGGCGACCGTCTCGAGCGCGTCGATCACGTCGCCCTGCAGGCGCGCATGACCGACATCGAGACAGATGCCGAGTTCGGTCAGGTCCTCGTCCTCGATCAAGCGCACGAGCTGTCGCGCGGTCGAGAGCGCGTTCGGAATGACTTCGACGGCGATGCGCACGCCCATCCGCCCGGCCACCGGGAGCAGGGCATCGAGCGTCCTCAACACCGCGTCCCGCTGGTTGTCGCCGCTTGGCGGGGCGTACTCGTCGGGCACGCCGAGATGGAGCACCAGATAGCCGTACGGCGCGTGCGCGGCCAGCTCCAGCGCCCGCGTGCATTCGTCGATCGTCCGGGCCCGCTGGGCCGCGTGCCCCGACGCCGTCGAGAACGGCGGCCCCCACGTCGTGCCGCGCAGGAACTCGGTGATCGGCGCGTGCACGCTATGCAGGCGCACGCCGGCCGCGGCGCACCAGTCGGCCAGATCGCTCGCGACCTGCGGGTCGTGGTAGTCCACGTGAGACCGCGTGGCGAAGACCTCGATGGCGGTGAATCCGTGCGCCGCCACCGCCTCCAGGTGCGCGGGGCCCAGCGGCTCGGCGTGGAACAGGTGCGACGAGATGCCGAAGTCCAACCGTTCGATTGTAGCGGATAGGCGCTAGCGAAGCTCGTCCACGTGCGCGGCCAGCAGGTCGTGCAGCCGGCCGAAGGCGCTGTAACGGGCCAGATTCGTCCGCACGTACCTGAGCGTCCGGGGCATGTACTGGATGTACACCGGATTCTGCTTCACGGTCGTCTGGAACCCGAACGTGCCGAGCGCCTTGAGATTGCGTTGCAGCGACATCAGGTCGAACCGCTCGCGGAACTCGGCTTCGGCCTCGGGGCGGCCCGTCAGCGCCAGGAAGTAGGCGAGCAACCAGTTCACCGTCGAGTCCGAGAGATCGACGTACGAGTCGCGCAGCAGCGACGCCAGATCGTACGTGTCGGGCCCGAGCCGTGCGTCCTGGTAGTCGATGAGGTAGAGCTGATGGCTGTGCAGCATCAGGTTGCGGCTGTGGTAATCGCGGTGACAGAGCACGCGCGGCTCGGCCGCCAGCCGCGCCACGAGCAACTGCAGCTCGGTCCGAATGGCATGCAGCGTCGCCTCGTCCAGCTCGACGCCGCGGTAGCCGAGCAGGTAGTGCTTCAGGAAGAACTCCATCTCCCAGCCGAGCTTCGCCTCGTCGAACGCAATGCCATACGGCAGGAAGGCGTCCGAGGCGAGCGCGGCGCCCCGGCTCTGGAGGGTGGCGATGAGCCGCACGGCCTCCCGGTAGAGCCGGCCGTGCTCTTCGGAGGTCGCCAGGCCCAGGTGCGCCTGCAGGGTGACGTCACCGAGGTCCTCGAGCAGCAGGAGCCCGAGGTCGGGCGCTTCGTCGAGGATGTCGGGCACGGGCACCGGCATCTGATCGAGCAGGCGGGTGACGTTCAGGAACGGCAGCGACTCGTCGAAGGCCGACGGGTACGCCGCCAGCACCATGCTCCTGCCCTCGGGCGGAATGAGGCGGAAGTAGCGACGGTCCGACGCGTCGCCGGTGAGCGGCACCACGCGTACGCCGCGGGCGCGTTGCCCGCTCCTCCCGAGATACTCCTCGACACGGTCCTGGAACGAATCGGCCACCACTAGGTCCTGTCTGCGACGAACTCCCGGCCTTCGTCATTGGGCCTGCGGCCTTGGTGACCTGCAGCCCTGGCCCGCGGCCCTGCCCGTAAGGCGCAGGCTGTCAACATGGAGACGCAGGCCAGCGCCGCTGGGGGAACCCGCGCGCGTCATCCGACGATCGCGCGCAGCATGGTAGCAGGCCCATCAGGCCCATCAGTCCCGCAGCACGTCACGCGACCGCGTGCGTGAGCATCGTTCCTGCCGCCAGGAGTGTGTGCCCCGTGACGACCACGCGCTCGAGCTCGCACCCCGTCGGCACGATAGCGTCCGGCCAGACGACGCAGTCGCGAAGGATCGAGCCTCGGTCCACGATGGCTCGTGCGTCGATCACATTGCCGTCCGCATCCCCCGCGAGTACGCGGCAGGCACGGAGGTAGTCGTCGATCGTTCCCACGTCCTCGAAGCGGGCGTCGAAGGCGACCCCATGCACCGAGCCGGGGCGTTCGGCCATGAGGCGCGGGTAGACCTCGAGCACGCTCTCTGCCGGCGTGTCGTCGGGCAGCGGCGCGAACACGGCGCGCTCGACGATCTGGATGCCGGGGAAATGCAGGCTGGCGACCGCGCTGGTGCGCGGGACGAATCCGGTCACCGCGCCCTCGACCGGCAGCGGACCCGCCAGGTCGGCACCGAGCGTCACCCCGCCGTACCGACCCGGTTCGGGATGTGGCATCAATCCGAGCGTGACGAGCGCACGAGAGGCGAGATGCCGCTCCCACAGTTCGCGCAGCGGCAGGTCGCAGAGCGTGTCGCCATTGACGACGAGCAGGGTGTCGCCATCGACGAGCGGCAGGGCGTGGCGCGGGCCGCCAGCCGAGCCGAGCACGCGTGGCTGCTCCCACGAGTAGCGGACACGCAGGCCGTACTGTGTACCGTCGCCGACCTCTCGCGTGAGCGTCGACGGCAGGTGGTGCAGGTTCAGCACCGCCTCGGCGATGCCCTCCTCGGCCAGGCGGCGGAGGATGCGGCCGATGAGCGTGTCGCCCCCCACCGGCATCGCCGGTTTCGCGCGGTAGTCGGTGAGCGGGCGCAGGCGTGTGCCCAGCCCCGCGCAGAGGACGAGGGCCGGAGGCGGCCAGGCACTCATGCGGGGAAGATCATGTGCGGACCGAGACCCAGGGCGGCGCCGCGCTCCTGGTGCAGGCGGAAGTACGAGAGCGTGAGGTACCGGTCGGGGCCGAATCCGAGGCCGTCGGCCAGCGTCGTGATGCGCGCGGCCTCGCCCTCGAGCTCGACGAAGACGCCCACGGGAGTCTCGTCGATGGCGACGATGCAGGTGGCGTCGCCGTACTCTTCCCGGTACTTCTGGTAGCGGAACGAGGGTGTGTAGCCAAGCCCCTCCAGGATGGCCTGCATCCTCCCGCCGTCGCCGACCGTGGTCTCGACTTCCGGCCGGACCTTCATCGGCCCCGGCTCCACGGGGCCCTTGAAGGTCACGATGCTGACGTCGTTGTCGCGCCGGAGCCGCAGGGCGCAGCCACGCGCGCGCAGGCTCCCACCTGGCGTGTCGTAGAGCGCGTCGTCCTGGAGTCGCCGCGCGCGCAGCACCGGCAGACCGAGTGCGCGCACCGCCGCGCGCGCGGTCTCCAGGCTGGGGAACTCGAGCTTTATCTCCCGTTCGACCACGCGCTCGTTCCTGGGATCCTGGCAGGCGGCCGGCTGGGACAGCCGGCCCTACCTCACTCGTCTACTCCTTGCGGATGGCCAGCCCGAGCTCCTGGCCGCCGCGGACGACCAGGAGTCGCGCGAGACGCCCGCTTTCGATCGCCTGCAGCTTGCGGCGGGCGTCGGCGGCGCTCGTCACCGGTTCGCCGTTCACCTGGGTGATGACGTCGAAGCGGCGGAGCCCGCCCTGCGCGGCCGTGCTGCCCGGATCGATGTCGGTCACGAGCGCACCGCTCGTGCTGCGCGGCAGGTCGAGGCGCCGCGCGATGTCCGGTGTGATGTCATCGAGGTTCACGCCGAACCCGACTTCCTCCACGACCTCGTCCTCGTCCGGTGTCAGGCCGGCTTCGGCCTCGAGATCGAGCTCGCCGATGGTCACATTGATCGACGTGGGTTTCCCGTCACGCAAGATCTTCACGGGCACGGTGGTGCCTGGCTTCGTGCGCGTCACCATGTCGACGAGCAGGTCACGGTTCTTCACGACCTTCCCGTTGAACTCGACGATCACGTCGAGCGGCTTCAAGCCGGCCTTGGCGGCAGGTCCGGACGGGCTGACGGTGGACACCATCGCGCCCGATCGGCTCGTGAGCCCGAGGTCCTCGAACGCCTGCGCATCGACCGGGACGATGGAGACGCCGATCATCCCGCGCGTCACCTTGCCCGAGCGCAGCTGCGGGACGATTTCGCGCACGAGGTTGATCGGGACGGCGAAGCCGATGCCCATGTTGGAGGCCTGCGAGCGGTCGCTGAGGATGGCGGTGTTGATGCCGACGACTTCGCCGCGGATGTTGAGGAGCGGCCCGCCCGAGTTGCCGGGGTTGATGGCGGCGTCGGTCTGCAGCATGTTCACGCTGCGCTGCGTTGCCACCGGGAACGGCCGCTCGAGGGCGCTGATCACGCCGACGGTCACCGTGTGGTTGAAGTTGAAGGGGTTGCCGATGGCGACGACGAAGTCACCGGGCTGCATCTGCTCGGAATCGCCGAAGCGGACCTGCTGCAGCGTGGCGGCGGGCTTCTTCAGCAACTGGATGAGGGCACTGTCGGTGAGCGGGTCGCGGCCGACGATCTTCGCCTCGAACTCGAGGTCGCCATCGTCGCCGAAGAACGCCACGTGAATCTTGTTGGCGTTCTCGACCACGTGGTTGTTCGTGAGGATGAGGCCTTCGGCCGCGTCGATGATGAACCCGGTGCCGGCGCCCTGCGACTGCGGCTGGCGTCGCTGGCGGTTCGGGCGGCGCTCCTGCTGCTGGTCCGGGAAGAAGCGGCGGAAGAAGTCCTCGCCGCCGAAGAACTCGGTGAGCTCCTCGGTGCGCGGCGTCGACTCGGTTCGGATGTTCACGACGGCCGGCGACACCTCCCGGGCAATCGTGCGGAACGTCGTGGCATCGATGCTGCCCGAGATGGGGGCGCTGTTGGCCGGCGGTGCGGACATCGCCGGCTGCGCCACCGAGGCCGGCGACAGGTCGAGGCGCGATGCGAGCACCATCCCGATCGCCACCGACCCAATCGCCAGCAGCACGGCATAGAAGAGAGTGGTCTTGCGAGTGGACATGCGTGTTCTCCTGCAACCTTCAGTGCGCAAGGGCCGCGATGGCGTCCTGGCGCGGGCCGCTGACACGTGCCTCGGCCCCGATGATGACCACGTTGATCTCGGTTCGTACCCCGAACGTCGGAAAGTACAGCCCCGGCTCGACCGTGAAGCCAGAGCCGGGCAACAGCTGGCGCTCGTCCCGCGTCTCGTAATCGTCGAGGTGGGCGCCATTCCCATGGACGCTTTCGCCCAGGCTATGGCCGGTGCGATGCAAGATCGCGTCCGCGTAGCCCGCCTCTTCGAGGACGGCGCGTGCCGCGCGATCCACCTCGAATCCTCGCACGGGCCGCCCCCCGTCGAGGCCAGCCTGCACGGTGTGCACGGCCTCGTCGCGTGCCCGGGCGACGGCCTCGAAGGCCCGGGCCATCTCGAGCGGCACCTGCGCACCGGTGTACGCCACCCATGTGATGTCTGCGTACACGGAACCGGCGATCGGCTGCTTCCCCCACAGATCGAGCAACACGAGTTGTTCCCGTTCCACGGTCACATGTGACGAGGCGGTGGGCAGGTAGTGCGGGTTGCCGGCGTTGGCCATGACGGCGACGACCGGCGGGTCGGAGCTGACGAGCCCTTCTTCGGCGAACCAGCCGACCATCTGCTGCTGAAGGGCGTACTCGGTCGTCGGTGTGCCGGCGCATACCTGCCGGAGCACCTCGAACGCGCGGTCCTTTATCCGGTGGAGCGCGGCCGAGGCGGCGTCGTGCGTGGCAATCTGCGCCGGCGTCCAGACTGCCTCGAACTGCTGCACGAGGTCGCCCGAGGACACCACCTCGACACCCCGCTGCCGGACCGCCTCGAGCGTGCCCCCGTCCACGCGCGACACATAGGGAATCGCGCAGGACGGCGAGTACTCCATCGCGATGCGGCCGGCGTCGGCAAGTAACGCGTCGAGCCCCTCGTCGAGCGAACGGCGTCCTGCATAGGCGCGCATGGTGCCCGGCAGCCCGTCGAGGTTGTGCCGCTCGATGGCGTGCACGAGGCCGGCCGGCTCGCCGGAGGCGGGGATGTAGTAGTACCAGCGCCGCGTGGTCATCTTCGGCGCGCCGGTGAGGCCGGCGAGCGACTGGGCGACGGGATTGGACCCGTGGAAGTCGTAGAGCAGCCAGCCGTCGAGTCCCGCCGCCTTCAGGCTCGCCTGGATGGCACCGATGTCGAGAGGCATCGGAAAAGTATACGGCCGGGCCGGCGCATCGGCCGTCCTATAATCCCGTGTTGCCTATGCGTCATCTCGTGTCGTCCACCGCGATCCTTGCGTTGTTGGCCGGTGCGGCCCTCGTGGCCCAGCAGGGCGGCGGCGCTCCACCCGCCCCATCCTCTTCCTCCCCGGCGACGCAGGACGGCTCACAGCGGCCGACGTTCCGCGCGCAGATCGACTACGTGGAGGTGTCGGCCATCGTCACCGACGATGATGGCAACCTGGTCAGCGACCTGACGCAGGCCGACTTCCAGGTGTTCGAGGACGGCAAGCCGCAGACGGTCACGGTCTTCACACCGGTGCGGATCCCGTTCCGGCAGGCCGAGCGCACGCTCGTCGACGGACGCCCCCTGCGGTTCGACGTGGCCACCAACAGCGGTGCCCGCGACGGGCGCGTCTACGTGATCGTGCTCGACGACTACCACATCACGTCGATGCGCGCCAACCAGGTCAAGCGCGCCGTCCGCGAGTTCATCGAGAAGCACGTGGCCGCCAACGACCAGGTCGCGGTGATCCATGCCAGCGGCCGGGGCGACGCGTCACAGGAGTTCACGACGAACAAGGACCTGATGATTGCCGCCGTCGACAAGCTGATCGGCATGAAGCTCCGGTCGGCCACGCTCGAACGCCTCGACGACTACCGGATGCGCGTCCAGCAGCTGCAGCAGCAGGGCGGCGACCAGAGCCAGGGGGCGCTGCGCGATCGCGCGCTCGACATGCTCGACCCGCAGCGCGCGTTCTGGGCCCGCTCCTCGATGGACACGCTGCGCAACGTCTCGCGCCTGCTCGACACCGTGAACGGCAGCCGCAAGTCGGTGCTCTACTTCAGCGAAGGCATCGACTACGACATCACCGACGTGATGGGCGTCAACACCGGCGCCCGCTTCGCGAGCGACGTGCTCTTCGCCATGCGCGACGCGATCGGCGCCGCCACGCGCAGCAACGTCGCCTACTACACCATCGACCCGCGTGGCCTGGTGGCGATGTCCGACGACGAAATGGACATGGAAGCCCCGCCGCAGGACGTGACGCTCGGGCTCAACCCGTGGAACGTCCGCGACGAGCAGCGGCTCGCGCAGAACAGCCTGATGTCGCTGGCCGAGGAGACCGGCGGCGCGTACTCGGTCAACAGCAACGACTTCAGCCGCATCTACGACCGCATCGTCCGCGACAACAGCAACTACTACCTGCTCGGCTACTACCCGACCAACGAGCGCCGCGATGGCCGCGTGCGCCGCATCGAGGTGAAGGTCAATCGTCCGGGCCTGAAGGTGATCGCGCGCAAGGCCTACATCGCCCCGAAGGAGAAGGAAGAGAGCCGGCGTGCCGACGCGGGCGCGGCAGGCACGTCGGTGGCCGTGCGCGACGCGCTCAACGCCGCCCTGCCCACCCCTGGCCTGGACCTGTCGGTCCACGCGGCGCCGTTCAAGGGTGCGAACAAGACGGCGGCCGTGACGGTGACCGTGCAGGTGGAGGGCGACAAGCTCGCCTTGAAGGAGAGCGGGGACGCCTTCACCAACCAGCTCGAGATCTCGATGATGGCGATGGACCAGAACGGCAAGGTGCCCGATGGCGATCGCACGAACCTCGATCTGAAGCTGCGCAAGCAGACGCGCGACCTGATGATGCAGACGGGCATCCGGTCGGTGGCGACGCTGGATCTGCCGCCCGGGCGCTACCAGCTGCGCGTGGCCGCCCGCGAGGCCAACGGCGGCGCCGTGGGCTCGGTGTTCACCGATCTCGAGGTGCCCGACTTCTCGAAGGAGCCGCTGGCCATGAGCGGCATCCTGCTCTCGTCGAGCGGCGCCGGGCTCACTCCGACCCCGCGTGTCGACGAGGAACTCAAGAAGCTGCTGCCCGCGCCGCCGAGCACGACTCGCGGGTTCGCGACGGCCGAGACGATCTTCGGCTACGTGGACGTGTACGACGCACTGCAGCCGGCGCACTCGGTCAACGTCACGACGACGCTGACGGCCGTGGATGGCACCCGCGTGTTCAGCACCAACGACGAGCGGAAGTCGTCGGAGATCGGCGGCGGGCGCGGCGGCTACGGCGTGCAGTTCCAGGTGCCGCTGCAGGACGTCACCCCGGGGCTCTACGTCCTGAAGGTGGAAGCCACGCCGACGCTCAAGGACAAGGGGCCGGTATCGCGCGAGCTCACGGTGGCGATCTATGGACCGGCCGCGCCGGGTACCGATGCGTCGGGCCCGCGGCTGGTCCCCATCGCCCACGGGCCGTTGAGCAACGGCGCCGCCGCCCGCGAGGCCGTCATCCGCAGCCCGGAGGAATGGCGCAGCCTGTGGACGTCGTTGCCGACCAAGCAGAACGCACCGGAGGTGGCCTTCAACGAGATGATGGTCGTCGGCGTGTTCCTCGGCAACCGCCCGACCAACGGCTACCGTGTCGAGTTCACCGGTGCGCGGCGCGACGGCGACGCGCTCGTCATCACCTGGCGTGAGGTCACGCCGGCCGAGGGCGCGACGGTCACCGCCACGGTCACCGCGCCGTTCGCCGTCGCTGGCGTCACCCGCCACGACGGGCCGGTCCGCTTCGAGAAGCAGGGAAGCTAGGTGGCGCGCGCAGGGCGCGGCCGAACGGCCGGGAAAGAACGCTCGGGAAGGTAGGGCACCGGGACGGTAGGGCACCGGGACGGTAGGCGCTGGGGAGTAGGCGCTGGGGAGGTAGGGCGCGC
>JAEYZV010000511.1 GCA_023427865.1 Acidobacteriota bacterium | reverse complement strand
CGCAGCGAACTCCGCCCTCCGGACAAGGTGACGGCCCGCCCGTCGGGCAAGGCCCGACGGCTACGTATCGTGATGCGTCCGCCGCCCCCGGGGGCCGGCGGCTACAGCCTGGGCGACACGCTCAGTGAGCGACGGCAGTCGCGGTAGGATTCCCCGCATGCGATTGCCGGCCGCCACCCTTGCCCTTGCGCTTCTCGTCCCCACCGCCTCCGCCGCGCAGGACATCAGCCTGCCGGCACCGCTGCGCCAGCGCATCGCGACGGAGGCGACCGCGCTGAAGCCACGTCTGATCGAGGTGCGGCGCGACATCCATCGACACCCGGAGCTGGGGTTCCGGGAGACGCGCACGGCAAAGCTCGTGGCCGACCGCCTGCGGGCGCTCGGATTCGACGAGGTGCGGGAGCAGGTCGGCGTCACTGGCGTGGTCGGCGTCCTGAAAGGCGGCAAGCCCGGAAAGGTGGTGGCCGTTCGCGCCGATATGGACGCGCTGCCTATCCCCGAGCTCATCGACGTGCCCTACAAGTCCACGGTGCCGAACGTGAAGCACGCCTGCGGCCACGATGGGCACGTGTCGATCGCGCTCGGGGTGGCGGACATCTTCAGCCGGATGCGCGCCGACATTCCGGGTACGGTGGTGTTCCTGTTCCAGCCCGCCGAGGAAGGCGATCCCGATGGGGGCGCCTCCGGCGCCGAGCGCATGCTGGACGCGGGGGCGTTCACCAACCCCGCACCCGGCGCCATCTTCGGATTGCACGTCATGCCGACGCTGCAGGCCGGCACGATCGGCGTCAACCTCGGGCCGGCCATGGCGAGCAGCAACCGTTTCACGCTGACGATCACCGGCAGGAAGACGCACGCAGCCTACCCGCACACGGGCGTCGACCCCATTCCGATCGCGGCGCAGGTGATCGGCGCCCTGCAGACGATCCCCAGCCGCATGAACAACGCCGTCGATCCGATCGTGCTGTCGGTGGGCACGATCGAGGGCGGCAACCGCTTCAACATCATCGCCGACAAGGTGACGCTGACCGGCACCGTCCGCACACTGAGCAAGGAGGGGCCCGGCCGGGTGCGCGACCTGATGGAGCGGGTCATCAAGGGCGTGACCGAAGCGTCAGGTGCCACCTACACGTTCGATTTCCCCAACGGCAATCCCGTGACGTTCAACGAAGAGGCGCTCGCCGCGGCGAGCCTGCCGGTGCTGACCGAGGTGGTGGGGGGGCGGCAGCACGTGCTCGCGCCGCCGCCGCAGATGGGCGCCGAAGACTTCGCGCTCTACCAGCAGCGCATTCCGGGCCTGTACTTCTTCCTCGGCGTGGCCAACCCGGAGAAGAAGATCACGGCCATGATCCACACCGAGTACTTCGACATGGACGAGGACGCGCTGCCGCTCGGCGTGCGTGCCCTGGCGAGCACGACGCTCGATTACCTGTTCCGGAAATAGTCCTGTTGGCAGCCGTCGATCGTCAGATCGAATGGCCGTCGCGTTCGACCTTCTTCATCGCCGCGTGGCCCGCCGCGCAGTGGCCGCAGGCCGGACTGGCGCCGTGCGTCGCGCCGGCGGCCGACCCGGCAGGGCGCCGCTCGAACACGCCGAGCACCTTGCGCAGCACGACCGCCGCTGCCGCGAGGGCGATGACGAACACGGTGACGTGCTGCACGAGTTCGAAGGGGACCGAGCCGTTCACTGGATTCCTCCCGCACGCAGCAACTGGAACACGAGCAGGGCCGACACGTAGGCGAGCGCGGACATGTAGGCCAGCTGGATGAGTGCGTACTTGCCCGCGCCCGTCTCACGACGCGTCACGGTCAGCGTCGGCAGGCACTGCATCGCGAGCACGAAGAACACGAGCGCACTTGCCGACGTCGCCGCCGTGAACAGCGGCGTGCCGTCGTCTCTGGTCGCGTTGCGGATCCGTTCGATGACGCCGACGTCGACGTCCGCCTCCCCGGACCCGCCCACGAGCACCGACATCGTCGAGACGAACACCTCGCGGGCGAGGAAGCTCGTGAGCACCCCCACCGTCAGCTGCCAGTCGTAGCCGAGCGGCTCGAAGACAGGCTGCGCGAGACGGCCCAGGCGTCCGGCAAACGACCCCTCCTGCTCGGCGCGGCTCTGCAGCACATCCGCTTCGTCCAGCCACTCGGCGCGCTGCGTCTCGCTCACCGCCGACTGTTCCGCCTGGGCCCGAAGCTCCACGGCCCGTGCAGGCGGCTCCACGTGCGGGTACGCACTCAACCACCACATGACGATACAGATCGCCATGATGACGGTGCCTGCGGTCTGCAGGAACGCGATTCCCTGGTCCTTTGCCGTGAACACCGCATTGCGCAGCGACGGCCACTTGTAGCTCGGGAGCTCGAGCACCATCGGCCGTGCCTCGCCCTTCAGCCACGTGCGTCCGAACACCGTTGCCGTGCCCATCGCGGCGACAGCGCCGAGCAGGTAACAGCCGAGGAACGCCAGCCCCGCGAGCAACGGCCGTCCGGCGAACAGCAGGCTCGTGAGCAGCACGTACACAGGGAGCCGCGCCGAGCAGCTCATGAGCGGCGCAACGAGAATCGTCGCGAGCCTGTCGCGGCGATCCGGGATCAGCCGTGCCGACATGATGCCCGGCAGCGCGCACGCGTGGGAGGTGAGCAGCGGCACGAACGCATGGCCCGGCAGGCCGAAGCGGCGCAGCACGCGGTCCATCACGAACGCTGCACGGGCGAGGTAGCCCGTGTCCTCGAGCAGGCTGATGAGGAAGAACAGCAGGCAGATCTGCGGCAGGAACACGACCGTGCCTGCCACGCCGCCGATGATGCCTTCGGAGACGAGCTCGCGGACCGGTCCCTCCGGCAGGTACGTCGTGGCCAGCTCGCCGAGTCGCGCGAAGATAGCCTCGATGAGGTCCATCGGGATCGTCGCCAGCGTGAAGAGCGTATAGAACAGCCCGCCCATCACGACGATGAACGCGACGAGCCCGAGCACGGGATGCGTGAACACGCGGTCGAGACGCTCGGCGAACACGTCGCGCGCGTGCGGCGCCGACGGGCGCCCGGCGCTGTACGCCATCACGTCGTCGGCCCAGTTGGTGAGCGTCTCGATCGAGGACCCTTCGCCCGGCACGCCGAGGGCTTGCCCGTCGTAGGACGGCTGCCCGCCGTCGAGTGCCCTGGCGAGCGCCACGCGCACGTCATCCACGCCGTCGCCTCGTCGAGCGACGATCGGCACGACCGGGCAGCCCAGGCGCTCCGAGACGCGGCGAGCATCGATGGTGAGCCCCCGCCGCTGCGCAAGGTCGATCATGTTGAGTGCAACGACGACCGGGATCTCGTAGGCCAGCAGTTCGCCTACGAGCACGAGGTTGCGCGTCAGGTTGCACGCGTCGATGACGACGAGCACGGCGTCGGGGCGGCGGTAGAGTCCCTCGCCGAGCAGCACGTCGCGGGCGACGCGCGTCTCGGGCATGTCCAGCCCGAGCTCGTACAGGCCGGGCAGGTCGATGATCTCTGCGAGCCAGTTGCCGGGAAGGGCGGCACGGCCGACGCGGGATGCCGTGGTAGTGCCGGGAAAGTTCGAGGTCTTCGCCCGTGCGCCGCACAGGCGGTTGAACAGCGTGGTCTTGCCGGTGTTGGGATTGCCGATCAGCGCGATGCGCGGGGTCTCGCGCGCGGCGGCGGGACGAGCAGCCACCGACTGGGGCGCGGACACCACCGACATGATCAGTCTCCGGAAGGTTCGGGAATCACGAAGATGCCGTTTGCGACCTCTCGCGAGAGACCGATACGAGTGGAACGGACCTGGACGATGCAGGGCTCGCCGGCCTTGCAGAGCGTCAGCTGGCACTGCCGGGTGATGCCGAGGGCACGAAGCAGGTCGCACGCGCCTGGATCGAGATGCGCGCCCATGAACCGCACGGTGGAACCGGCGCGGCACGAGCTCAGGGGAACGGCAGCTGGAGTCGCGACGGGTGTCGCGTCGAGGACGGCTTGCTCGATCATGAAGGGTTCTCGCGTGGGGTCGCCATTGCGACCTGCCAGGTCCGATTTACTGCTTCATGCTAGCACGGAACTGAGACTCCTTCTCAAGTCGAAGGAGCGGGTAGCGGGGAGGAGGAGCGGGGAGCGGGAGCCGGCAACAGAACGGGCAACCGGCTTTCCGGTACCCGGCGGGAAACAGGGTACCCGGATTCCGGGGTTCGTAGGCGCCGTCCCTGGGGGAGGGTGGATGTCGTTGCGCCCCTGCGAGAAGCTCGGCCGGCGATCCTCGGTAGAATCGCTCGCGACATGGCCAAGCCTCCCGTCGACGTTGCGCTTCACTGGACTCACGACCTCGTGTTCGAGACGCAGGTGGCCGCGGGGCGCGGTCCGGTGATCGATGGCGACGGCGTCACGGGAGCGTCCCCGGTGCAGGCCGTGGCGTTGGCGCTCGGGGGCTGCATGGGCGTGGACATCGTCATGATCCTGCAGAAGGGTCGGCACGACCTGCAGGGCCTGCGGGTGAAGGTGGTGGGTGAGCGCGCGGACGGGCCGCCTGCGTACTTCACGAGCTACCGGCTGGAGTTCGAGATCAAGGGGCCCGTGTCCGACGCGGCGATCCAGCGCGCCATCGATCTTTCCCGGGACACGTACTGCTCGGTGTGGCACAGCCTGCGCCGCGACACGCCGCTCGACGTCCGTTTCACGCGCGTCGATGCCTGAGGTCACGGGCGCCGGGCTCGCCACGGCTCCGGTGCGTCGCGCGCGCGCGGGCTACATCGACTGGATGCGGGGTCTGGCCGTGCTCGTGATGATCCTCGCGCACGTCGTCGACTCCTGGACGACGCTCGGGCCGGAGCGGCAGACGCGACCGTACTTCTGGTTCATGGTCATTGCGGGCATGGGCGCGCCGATGTTCCTCTGGCTCGCGGGGCTGGCGGTGCCGCTGGCGGCGCACGCGCGTATGCGGCGCGGGGCCTCCGTGCGCGATGCGAGCTGGATGCTGCAGAAGCGCGGCTGGCAGATCTTCGGCCTCGCCCTGCTGTTCAGGCTGCAGGCGTACGTGTTCAGCGCCGGCGCGACCGCATACGGGATGCTGAAGGTCGACATCCTGAACGTCATGGGGCTGTCACTGGTGGCCGCGGGTTGGTGCTGGGGGCGCAGCCGGACGCCGACCGGCCGCGTCGCGATCGCGCTGGCGGTGACGGTCGCGATCGTCGTGCTCTCGCCGCTGCTGCGGCAGTGGGCGTGGGTGGGAGCGCTGCCCGATCCCATCGAGTGGTACCTGCGGCCCGCGCCCAATCGCACCACGTTCACGCTGTTTCCCTGGAGCGCGTTCGTCTTCGCGGGATTCCAGCTCGGCGAGTGGCTCGCGTCCACGCGGTCCGAGAAGCGCGGCACCGCGTTCCATGTCTCGTGCCTGCTCGGCGGCCTAGGGCTTGCCGTTGTCGCCTACCTGCTCTCGTTCCAGCCGACGCTGCTGCCGGGGTCCCAGTTCTGGACCACGTCGCCAGCGTTCTTCGCGATGAGGCTCGGGGCGCTCGTGACGACGTTCGGGCTGTTGTACCTGGTGCTGCGTCCCGGAGGCCTGTGGTCGAAGGTGACGTGGCCGGCGTCGTGGAGTCCGATGGAGCTGTTCGGACGCACCTCGCTGTTCGTCTACTGGGTGCACGTGGAACTGGTGTATGGAGTCTTCTCGCGCCCGTTGCACAAGCGACTGTCGCTGGAGGGTGCGGTCGTCGGCTTCGCGCTGTTCACGTGCGTGATGCTCGCCCTCGCGATGCTCAAGACCAGGTACTGGGATCGGCAGGAGCCGTGGAGAACGTAGGACGTCGGAGAAAGGAACCGTGATGCGCGTCGTGGCATGGATCGCAGGCGTTGTGTTGGGAGCGGGCGTCGCGGCTGCGCAGCCGGCGCGGACGCTGGACATCTATCACGTGGACGTGGAGGGTGGTGCCGCGACGCTGATCGTGACGCCGGCACGAGAGTCGGTGCTCGTGGACGCGGGCTGGCCCGGCAATGGCGGCCGCGACGCGTCGCGGATCCAGGCGGCGATGAAGGCGGCCGGCATCACGCGGATCGACCACATGATCGTCACGCACTACCACAC
>JAEYZV010000498.1 GCA_023427865.1 Acidobacteriota bacterium | reverse complement strand
TGGGTCAACAAGGACGACCCGGCGCTCGAGGCGGCGGAGATGTCGGCGACGCTGACCTCGATCAACGAGGTGCCGGTGGTGGTGGAGCGGTCGATGTACCGCAACAGCGCCAACGAGCTGTTCGCGGCCGGCCACAACAGCGCCGCCGTCGACGGCCCGGCGCTTCGCTGGTTCCTGGCCGAGGGCGCCACGGGCGGCACCTTCGACGAGTTCGTGCTCGTCGCGAATCCGAACGCGACCGCGGCACAGCTGCGCGTGAGTTATCTCCGTGCGGGCAAGGACCCCATCGTGAAGGAGTACGCAGCTGCGCCCCAGAGCCGGCTGACGATCTGGGTCGACCAGGAGCATCCCGAGCTCGTGAACGCCGAAGTCTCCATCGTCGTCGAGAGCCTGACGCCCACGCCGATCGTGGTGGAACGATCGATGTGGTGGCGGGCGACGCCCACGGGTGAATGGGTGGAGTCGCACAACAGCCGTGGTGTGACGACCACCGCGCCGCGCTGGCTCGTGGCCGACGGCGACGCGGGTGGGCCGGGCCAGGCGAGCACGTACGTGCTCGTCGCCAACACCGGTGCCACGGCGGCCACCGTGCGCTTCACGTTGCTCACCGAGAGCGGCACCACGCGTTCGGTGCAGGACGTCGTGAGCGGCAACGGCCGTTACTCGATGGACATCGCAGGCGCGTTCCCCGAGGTAGCCAACGCGCGCTTCAGTGTGCTCGTCGAGAGCGTCAGCGGCACCGCACCGCTCGTGGTCGAGCGTGCGTCGTACGCGAGCACGCCGGGCACGACGTGGGCCGCGGGCTCCAACAGCCTCGCCGTGCCGATCCCCTGAGCAAGGAAGAAGGACGGAGGAGGAAGGACGAAGGACCTTCCGTCGCGAACCCGTAAGCCAATCGACACTCTTGTAACGCGCGCTGTTGCCGGGACACGCGCCGGGGCATCAGCTTGCCGAAAACCGGCGCAAACGCCGCCCGCGACCGCCAGTGCCTGCAGGCATGGCGGTTGCCCAACGGACGAGCATGTCGTTGGTCGGCCTCTTCGTCCGAGTGCGCCATGGACTGCTGGTGTTGTGTGTGCTGCTCGCCGGCCACCCCTGGCACGCCGCCGCTGACACGGTGCGACTGGCGTGGGATGCCAACACCGAGTCGGATCTCGCAGGCTATGTGCTGGTGTTCGGCAGCGCGCCCGGCGTGTACACGCAGTCGGTGAGCCTGGCGCCCACGGCGACGATGCACGAGGTGAGCGGCCTTGCGCCCGGTACGTACTACTTCGCCATTCGTGCGTTCAATACCGCGGGCCTGCAGAGCGCGTACTCCAACGAGGTGCCGCTGGTGGTGGGCGGCGGCGAGGTGGAGGTGACGAGCATCGCCTCGCTGAGTCCCGCGACCGGCCCTGTGGAGGGCGGGACGTACGTGACGATCACGGGCACGGGTTTCAAGCCGGGCATCAGCGTGCTGTTCGGCGACGAAACGGCGACGGTCACGGCGCAGGGGGATACGTGGCTGACGGTGTTCACGCCGGTCGGCACGCCGGGCCCGGTGCCCGTCATGGTCAGCAACCCCGAAGGCGGCAGTGCCACGGCGTGGGGGGCGTTCACGTACGTCACCACGACGGTGCCGGTATCCGAACCCCTGATCACCGCCGTGTCGCCGTCGAACGGACCAGCCTCCGGCGGCACCGCGGTGACCATCAGCGGATCGGGCTTCGAGACCGGCGCCATCGTCCGCTTCGGGAGTCTCACGGCCAGCGTGGTGAACTACTCCGACACATGGATCACCGTCAGCAGCCCGGCAGCCGGAGCCGGCGCCGTGCCGGTGACGGTGACCAATCCCGACGGAGGCGCCGCGAGCCAGGCGTCGGCGTTCACTTACATGGCCACCTCCGAGCCGGTCTCGGAGCCGACGGTCACCAGCGTCTCGCCCGCGAGCGGCACGACCAGCGGCGGCACGCTGGTCACCATCCGCGGCACTGGCTTCCAGGCAGGAGTCGTCGTGAAGTTCGGCACCCGCCAGGCGACCCTCACGTCACAGTCGGCCACCACGCTCGTGGCGCGCACGCCGATTGGCAGCGCCGGCGCCGTGACGCTTTCGGTGACCAACACCGATGGCGGCGCCAGCGTCGTGCCCGCCGCGTTCACGTACGTCTCGCAAGTGGTTCCCGTGACGCCGCCGACGATCGGCAGCATCGCCCCCGCGAGCGGCCCGGCTACCGGCGGCACGGCGGTGACCGTCACCGGTAGCGGATTCCAGTCGGGCATCATCGTCCGCTTCGGCGGCGCCGCCGGGACGATACTGACGCGCACCACCACGATCATCACCGTGCGCACGCCGGCAGGCGTTGCCGGCAGTGTCACCGTCACGGCCACCAACCCCGATGGCGGCGTCGCGGCCCGCGCGGCGGGCTTCATGTACGCGGCGCCTTCCTCGTCGGACGCCGCGCCCGTCGTTGCAGGCCTTTCTCCGGCCGCCGGCTTGATCAGCGGGAACACGCTCGTGACCATCGATGGCGCCAACTTCAGGAGCGGCGCCGTCGTGCGCTTCGGCGGGTTGGCCGGCACGATCACCAGCCTGACCAACACGCGCATCATCGTGCGGACGCCCGCGCAACCGGAGGGGACGGTCGCCCTCACCGTGCTCAACGCCGATGGCACCGGCGTGCAGCTGCCGGACGCTTTCACGTACCGCTCACCGGCGCCGACCATCTCCAGCCTGTCGCCGGCGCGGGGACCGGCCAGGGGCAGCACCGACGTGACCATCTACGGCACGAACTTCCGGCCCGGGGCGAGCGTGTCGGTGAACAACCTGAATGCGACCGTGGTCTCGGTCACCACCAACCGCATCGTCGCGCGGATGCCAGCCCACGTGCCAGGTGTGGTCGACATCACGGTCACCAATCCCGACTCGCAGTCGGCCTCGCGCGCCAAGGCGTACACCTACGTCAACGGTGGCCCGGCCATTACGCAGGTGCTGCCTGCCTCGGGCCCGATGGCCGGCGGCAACATCATCAGCATTCTCGGGAGCGGCTTCGCCGGGTCGACGGTGGCCATCGACGGCGTCAACGCGGTCGTGCTGAGTCGGGCGGCGAACATGGTGTCGGTTCGGGTACCGGCCCACGGCGCCGGCGCCGTGCGCCTCTCGGTCAGGAACTCCGACGGCCTTGCCATCACGTTGCCGGCCGCTTACACCTACGAGGATCCGGAAGCGCCGTTCGTGCGGTACTTCGCCGAGGGCGCGTCGGGTGGCTTCTTTGCGACGCGGTTCGCGCTGGCCAATCCACATCCCGAACCGGTGCCGGTGACGGTGACCTTCACCGACACGCAGGGCACGGCGACAGTCATGGACCTGGTGCTGCCGGCGACCTCGCGCATGACCATCGACGAGAGCAACCGGCCGCCGCTCGGCAGCGAGGCGTTCGCGACGCGCTTTGACGCGCCCAAGGTGATCGGCGTCGAGCGCACGA
>JAEYZV010000481.1 GCA_023427865.1 Acidobacteriota bacterium | reverse complement strand
CGCGACGGTGCTGAATACCGAGCAGATCGATGACGTAGAGAGCACACTGCTGACCTGGAGCGTGGCGCCGACACTTGGCGCGTTTGCTGTGCCTGATGTCGAGGTCGAGCGGTCAAGTATGGCCGCTGACCCCACAGTAGAGGTGTTTGAGAACCAGGTGATGTGGGAGATCGGCAAGTTTCGCGTGCACGCCGCCGCGGTCGACTCACTCCTCAATTGCTGCATGGCAATGGCCGAGCGCGTCGCCCCCGTGATTGCACTGGAGATCTCGTAGACTCGGACGGTAGCCAGCCGATGTGTGAAGCAGCCATGAATGCGGTACGGCATGTCTGTGTCGTCAAAGTTCAGCTCAGGCTCACTGCAGGGTGAGCGAGGAAGCGATGCGGTGTCGTGGTTGCTTGTGCGATTTCGATAGATGAAACGGGGCGAGTGTCCGCTGGGTCGCGGCGGGCAGGCATCGGTCCCATCTTCCCTGGGAGGGGCAGATGCTCATGCAGCCGTTCCGTCTGTCGACCCTGGCACGCCCGCGCTTCCGCGCCCCGCGCCGAAAGAAGTATCGTGTCGGCAGTTCGCTGCATCCGATAGACCCATTGATGTCCGTCCACGTCGAAGAGGCCGCGTCGCTGTTCGAGCTGCATGCTGCGCTCCAGAGCCGGGCGTCGGTGTCGTTGCTCGACTTCGACCGACTGCACGAACGGCTGGCCGGCCACGTCGACGGGCTGCTCACGGCCGGGGAGGGCGGCTGGCGTCAATGTGAAGCGGCGCTCGCGCAGACGTCCGCAGGCGCCGCGCAGGTATCGGCGATCTGGGCGCTGCATGCGTCCGATGCCACGCGCCTCGACGAGCTCTGTGCCCGTGCCGCGTCCGACCCGCGCGTACGCGACGAACTCGCACGCGCCCTCTCCTGGGTCGACAAGGGCCGCCTGCGGGGCGTGGTCGCCGGGTTCCTGAAGTCCGACGACGAGTCGCGCCGGGTGCTCGCGCTCGACGCGTGTGTCGCGCACCATGTCGACCCGGGCGGTGCGCTGACGCAGTTCGTCCTGGACGCCAGTCCGGTGCTGCGCGCTCGCGCGCTGCGCGCCGCCGGCGAGCTGGGGCGCATCGACTTGCTGCCCGCCTGTGTCGCCGCCCTCGACGACCCGGACGAGGACTGCCGCGCGTGGGCCGCGTGGGCCGCGGTGCTGCTCGGCGATCGCCATCGGGCGCTCCGTGCGCTCGTGGACCTGGCGCAGGCGCCCGGCGAGCATCAGGAACGTTCGCTCGTCCTCGCCCTGCAGGCATCGTCGGTCGCGGCCGGCGCGACCGTGCTCGGTGCGTTGAACAAGGACGCGTCGAACCTGCGGCGCGTGGTTCGGGGCGCCGGCATCGTCGGGGACGCGGCCTACGTCCCCTGGCTGATATCGCAGATGACCGAAGCGGCGACGGCGCGTGCCGCCGGTGAGGCGTTCGCCCTGATCGTCGGCGCCGACCTGTCGCGACAGATGGAGGCGGAGCCGCCGGACGGCTTCGAAAGTGGGCCCAGCGACACACCGGACGACGAGGATGTTGCCGTCGATCCGGACGAGGGGTTGCCCTGGCCGGATGTACCGCAAGTCCAACGACGATGGGCCGCGCAGTCCGGCCAGTTCGGGACGGGTCAGCGCTACTTCGTCGGCGCGCCAGTCACGCGGGCGCATTGCGTGAATGTGCTCGCGCACGGGTATCAGCGCCAGCGTGTCCTGGCGGCCCACCACCTGTGCCTCCTGGAACCCGGGACCCCGCTCTTCAACACGGGTGCCCCAGCCTGGCGCCAGCGCCGCTGGCTGGGCAGGATGGGATGAACCGTCATCGCCGAGCGATCATCGCCGCGCGAGCGCGGCCGAGGATCTTCGGCACGTCCTGATCCAGGAGTCGACGCAGCTCCCGAGCCTGCCAGCGTGCTTCCTCGGCGGTCGACTCCGGCGAGCCCGTCTGCCAGGCGACGGCGCGCTGTGCGTTCGTCGACGAGCCCTTTGCCGCTTCCATCGCATCCGACAGGACCGTGTCACGGACGGCGTTGATGGCGGCGGCTCGAGCCACGCTCCACCCTTCAGCGCGAGCGGCATGGTCAGCGGCGTCGGATCCATCCTGCCACCCCTCCAGCAGCCCGTCCGGTGGCGCACCATCCCTGGCAACCGCCTCGGCGATGCTCAAGAGGCGAAGAAGCGGTCCGTCCTGCGGCAGCAATCCCGAGTGGCGGCGCGCGCACGCGACGGCAAACGCGCGCAGCTTCAGGTCATCGCGATACTTCAGCTGCTCGAGGGACCACAGCAACCACTCGGGGACCTCACACTGCTCCCACAGCTGTTGAAGCCCCTCCTTGTCGGCCGACCAGTCGACCGCCTCGGCACACGCCTCGTGCCTTCTCAGGAGTCTTCGGATGGCGGCGCGTCGTTCAGCAGACATCATGAGCCCCCGGAACACCAGGCGACCGTCACTCGGACACCTGACGCAGCCAGCCGAAGAACGTCCGACCCACCGCGTGATAGGTGTCCAGCAGAGCAGGCTCCGCCATGTCGCTGAACGCCGAGTGCAGGCTCATCATCAGCATGCGATCGTGTTGCGCGAGCTCTCGTCGCCCGAGCGCGAACAGCGCCATCGCACGGTCCAAAGCGTGATTGAGCGCGCCGACCTGTGCAGATCGCGTCACGCCGTCGCGGTGATCCGACCGGCCCGTCGGAGTCCAATCGGGCGCGCTCGGGAGACCCCACTGCACCGGATCGAACTGTCGCACGTCCAGGACGTCACCCGTCTCGGCATCGATGGCCGACAGGTATCGTGGCCAACTCAGGGCAGGCAGTCGGTCCCCTTCTCGCTCCCGTTGGGCACAGTGCAGGAAGAGCACGCGGAGTCCGTCCGGTCCAGGGGCAGGTATGGGCAGCGACGCATGGGAACAGCCCAGGACACCGGCCTCGGCAAAGGCTCTGGCGACCCTCGTGATCCTCTCGACCGGAAGGAGAGCGGGGTGCGTCACGGGAACTACTTCGCGGCGGCCTCGAGCCACTGAAAGAAGTCAGCTGCCGCCCCGACGACATAGGGCGCGACCTCTGCCTTCGTGGTCTCCAGAAACAACTGTCGATACTCCCGCGCCAGTTCGCGCATCGCAGGGTCATCCGGCACCCCGCCGGCAAAGAACTCCCGCCAGACCGGAAGGCTGATCTCGAGGAACCGGTCTTCCTTGTCGATGTATTCGTCGACGCTCACGTCGGCGGAGATGCCGGCTCCGGGCACTGCGGCCGGGCGGGAGGTCATTCCGAACTCCTCCGGCCGGCAGGCCCAGAAACGCAGGAGCGCACCTGACTCGGCATCGAGCAGCAGGCAATGCTCCGGCGGCATCACCTTGCGATGGTCCGGTCGCCCGACCTCCGAGTAGTAGAGAATCTGAATCGCCTTCGTTCCCGATACCCGCGTCGGCACCGGCAGCGTCTCCGCCATCTCGTCGGGCAGCGAAACCGACGCCACGCGTCCTGCGAGCTCCCTGATGTCCCGGGCCGTCTTGAGGTCTTGGGAATTGGTCATCATCGGTCTCTGCGCGCCACAGGCCATCACCACAGACAGGCCCAGCCACGCCCCCTGCCAGAGGAAAGACAAGAGCCCTCGCATCGGGATCTACTTCCAGATGGATTCGTCGGTCACGTTCATGTCTCGGCCCGGCCGTAACGATTTCTCGAACCGCTTGGCAGGATAGTGCTTCCCGCACTGTCCCTTGCCGGTGTCGTTGATGATGACTTCCGTGATGTTGCCGTCCTTGTCCTTGACGACGCCAATCACGACGACCGCATGGCCGCCGGAGTTCAGCGGCCCCCAGAGTTTCCTCACATCCACCGAAGCGATGATGCCCTTCCCCTGCGAAAGCGCGGCATCCATCGCCTTCAAGGACTGGGGCTCCATGGTCGACTTCACGCCGTTGGCCTTCATGAGGTCCTCGCGCTGCCACGGGCTGGTGCCGCCGCTGTCGGCCCGCTTTCTCTTCTTCGTGGCCAGGCGGCTGGCCATCGCGGAATCCAGCAGCGCGTCTTCGGTCAGATTCTTGCCGGTCTTCTTGTTGATGATCTGCCGCGCCGACTCGACGCCGCAGTTCTGGTAGGACTGCCTCTTCCGGTTCCTCTTGCGACCCTTCGCCGCGTCCTTGCACGCCTGGATGGCCTGTTCCAACGGCGTGAGCGGCGGCGGGACGGGCGCCGGCGCCTGGATCTCGCCGCCGAGGTTGACGGTGTTCTCGTGGTTGTGGAACTTCTTGTCCGTCAGCCGACACGCGTTCCTGCCCTCGATCTTCACGTCGAACGAGTACAGAATCCACGTCGATTCCTTCATGAACGTGCTGGACTTCACACCTCCTGCGACACCCGCGTTGTCGCCGTTGGACAGGGAGAACCGCGAGCCCTTGACGGCGATCATCATGCCGCCGTCGGCCTTCACGGTCTTCGAGCCCTTGGCCAGCGTCGCCGACTGCGAGATGTTCGGGTAGGGGATGGGTACCGGCCCGCCAGGCGAAGGTGTCTTGCAGACGTCCGGTATCGTGGCAACGGAGACACCGTTGCTGCCCTTGTGCACGAGTGAGTGCACGGCCCCGTTGACCTTGACGGTGACCGGCACCACTACGTCCGCGGCTGGCGTCGAGACGACCGGGGGTGAGAAAGGCTGTAGCGGGTTACCATTCGGGTTCCGACGCTCACCTCGTGACAACGAAGAACGGCGAACACGCGAACGCGACGTGACCGCGCGAGCGCTGCGGCAGGCGCAGTCGGTCGGTCGCAGCGGCAACAACAGGTCATGCCGGAGTTGCCTCCATGCGCTTCGAGTTCCGTCTCGGTCCCTCCGACACCTCTCGCCGCCGCGAGCGCGGCACGGTATCTCGCCTGCTCGTCCTCAGCGACCTGCGCGGCAATGGCGCCGGGCCGGTCGATCCCCTGCTCGAGCGGCCAATCGTCACGGTGGACATCGACAATCTCGACGACGTGCTGGCACGTCACGCGGCGGTGATTCAGCTCGGGGCGGCCGCCGGCGGCGAACGTCTGGAGATCCGCCGCTTCGACGACTTCCATCCCGATACGATCGTCGAGGCGCTTCCGGTGTTCCGGCGCCTGCGCGACGTGCGGGCCCGCCTCGGGCACCCGGGCACCTTTGCCGCCGCCGTCACCGACCTCCAGGGAACGGCGCTCGCGGCTGCGCCGATCGGCGGCGATTCGGCCCCGCCGCCCGCCGCCGTCGAAGATGATGCGGCGACACTGGACCGCCTGCTCGGACGGACAGGGACGGGGCGCGTACCCGAGGCCGCGGTCGAACGTTCGCTGCACCGCATACCCGATTCGCTCGATTCCCTCATCCGGCAGGCGGTCTCACCTCACATCGTCCCGGCCCCAAGCCCGCACCTGCCGCAGATGCTCGCCGCCGTCGACGCGGCGATGACCGACCTGATGCGCGCCGTGCTCCACGATCCGGAGTTCCAGCGGGTCGAGGCGACGTGGCGGGCGATCCAGTGGCTCGTGTCGATGCTCGATCTCGGCGAGTCATTGGAACTCCACCTCCTGCACGTCACGCGTGAGGAACTCGATGCCGGTGCAGCACGGGATGGAGACCTCTGGCGACGACTGGTCGAGCGCGAAGCGGAACCAGGCGGTGGATCGTACTTCTCGGCGGTCGCGGGCAACTTCCGATTCGGTGCGTCGGCCGGCGATGTCGCGACACTCGAGCAGGTGGGTACGCTGGCCGCCGATCTCGGCGCCCCCTTCATCGCGGAGGGATTGCCCAGCCTCCTCGGTGCGACCAGCCTGGCCTCGCAACCGGACCCGCGCGAGTGGGCAGTTCCCAGCGACGACGACGCGCGCTGGAACGGGTTCCGCGCGCATCCTGCCGCCGCGCACGTGGGACTCGCGTTGCCGCGCTTCCTGCTGCGGCTGCCCTACGGCCCCCGCACGGACCCCATCGCGGCCTTC
>JAEYZV010000448.1 GCA_023427865.1 Acidobacteriota bacterium | reverse complement strand
GCCGCAGCCGGTCCGCTGTCGTGCGACGACGCCAGGCGGCGAGCGGCCACCGGCTGTCGCCGATCGCGGCCGATCGCCACTCGCCGCCGGCCGGCTCCTAGAGCCTGATGAACGGAAAGACGGGTGTGTTGCGCCAGATCCAGAACGCGAGGGTGAACCCGAGCATCGTCCAGGCGATGGCCGTCCGGAATCGGCGTGCCCGTGCATCCATGGGGAACTGGCTGAGCGCCGCGAAGGCGAGTGCCGTCGGTGTTGCGACGAAGGCCCAGGGGTTGAGCGCGAAGGCGCGCGTCCATTCGCCGTGCAGCACCGCGTGCGCGGCTCGCGTCAGGCCGCACCCGGGGCAGGCGATGCCCAGCAGCGTCCGGTAAGGACACGGTGGCGTGACGATGTGGCGCGTCGGATCCACCTGATACAGCACGCCCGCGCCAAGGGCGAGGAGGACGACGGCCAACGCCGTCGTCCTCGTTGTGACGTGAGGGCGCACGTCAGGACGCTACATGCTTCCGGTCAGCGCGCCAAGCGTGGCCATGCCGCCGAAGAGCAGCACCCAGAGCAGTGCGAGGCCCAGCAGGATGGTGCCGATGATCCCGAGGATCTTGGCCACCTGCGCCACGCCGCGATTGGTTTCCGCGATGCGGCCGGCGTCGATCGACTTCAGCTCCTGGTCGCCGAGGTACCACGCCACGGGCGCGAGCAGGCCGCAGCAGATGATGCCGAGCACCCCGAAGATGAGGGCCATGGTGGCCTTGCTGTCTTGCTGGGCAGTGGCGGCCGGTATCGCAGGCGGGATGGGCGTGGACATGCGCGCACGTCTCCTGATGACGATGGCCCCGCGAGGGGCGTGTGATGGAACGCGTGCAGTCTCGCACAACTCGTCCATGTGGCGAAATGCCATCGATGGGGCCGGTGATGTGTGAGACAGTACGTGCAACGCGACGCGTACCGTGGCGTGGACCCGTCAGGACGGGCCGCCGGGCGCGAGGGAGGTGAAATGGAAGGGATATTCCCGGCCTGGGGCCGCATCCTGAAGGGCTATCGACCGAACCTCTCGATCGAGATCACGCGCGAGTGCCCGCTGCGGTGCCCCGGATGCTACGCGTACGGCGACGACCACCTCGGTGGCGACCTCACGCTGCGGCAGATGGCCGACCTCAAGGGCGACGCACTGATCCAGGGCGTGCTCGACGCCGTACGTGTCCACAAGCCGATCCATCTCTCGATCATCGGCGGTGAGCCGCTCGTGCGCTTCCGCGAACTCGACCAACTGCTGCCGCAGTTGTCCGCGATGGGCCTGTACGTGCAGGTCGTGACGAGTGCCGTGCGTCCGGTCCCAGAGGCCTGGGCCCGCATCCCGCGCCTGCAGATCGTGGTCTCGATCGACGGGCTGCCCGCCGAGCACAACGTCCGCCGTGCGCCCGCGACGTACGACCGCATCCTGAGGCACATCGCCGGCCACCAGATCACGGTGCATTGCACGGTGACCCGGCAGATCATGCAGCGCGACGGCTACCTCGAGGAGTTCCTGCAGTTCTGGTCGAACAACCCGGACACGCGACAGGTGTGGTTCAGCCTCTACACGCCGCAGATTGGCGAGGAGTCCGAAGAGCGGCTGCGTCCCGAGGACCGCAGGCGCGTGGTCGAGACCATCCTCGACCTGCGGACGCGGTATCCGAAGCTGAGGATGCCGAAGGGGATGGTGGAGGTCTACCTGAAGCCGCCGTCCTCGCCTGCCGAGTGCACGTTTGCCAAGACCACGCTGTGCGTGTCGTCGGACCTGCAGCGGCGCATCACGCCGTGCCAGTTCGGCGGCAACCCGGATTGCGAGCAGTGCGGCTGCATCGCCTCGGCGGGACTCGACGCCATCGCGCGCCATCACCTGCCGGGCGGTCTTCGCGTCGGCGCGATCTTCGACGCGTCGTTCGGCATCGGCCGTGCGGTGGCGCGGCTTGCCGGTCGCAGCGAACCAGTCTCCACCAATGACGTGGGCGCAGCCGGCCGTCCGGCCACGCCCGTCGCGGACGCCTGAGGTGAGTCGACGCGCTAGCGCACGGTCAGCTTGTTGCTGATCGTCGCGCCCGGTGCGGCACCCTGCGCCGTCTTCTCTGCCGCCGCCTTGTCGGCCGCGGACTTCACCGAGCCCGTCAGCGTCACGGCCCTGCCGTCGGCGGACGTGTCGACGTCGATCTGCGAGGCATCGAGGCCGCCTGCGAGCAGGGCGGCCTTGACCGCGGCGGTCGTGGTGGCGCTCGACACGGCGGCCGCGGCGCTCTTGGTCGCCGTCGCCGCGGCGACCGCGGCATTGGCACCAGCGGTCATCATCGTCGCAGCGGCTTCCGCACCCGACGCCTTCGCCGCCTCGCCCATCTGATCGGCCGCCTTGGTCATCTCCGCGGCCGCGGTCTGCATCTGCGCCGCCATGTCCTTCGTGGCGGCTTCGACCTGCTTCGAGGCTTCGGCGGTTGCGGCTTCGATCTGCTTGGCGGCAGCTTCGGCCGCGTGGCGCGCTTCTTCGGCCCGCCGCTCCGCCTCCGACTGCCCGCACCCCGCTGTGAGGCTCACCAGCAGCAGGCCGGCAGCCACGAAGAACGCCTTGCGCATCGTCATCTCCTGTCTCAGGAAGGTGGGCGCGCCGGCCCAGCCGGCGGCACCCTTAGTGAGATGAAACGATACACACCGATGTTACCGCACTACTAAACGACTTTGCGACCGGTCGCCAGCCGTACGACGATCAGAATCAGCGCGATCACGAGCAGGATGTGCAGGAGCCCGCCGAGGGTGTAGGAACTCACCATTCCGAGCAACCAGAGCAGGACGAGGATGATCACGAGTGTCTGCAGCATGTCGGCCTCCGACCGCGGACCGGCGCGCCAGTGCGCCGCGACGACGGCTTGTGGGGATCCGGCAGAGCAGGCGACGTGCCAGCCGGGCCTTTGGGCGCCCGGCGCGGCGTGCCGAAAGCGTGAAGTGGCGACGGCGGAGGCACTTACGAGTGGGACCGGCCTTGCGCGCGCCCACGGAGAGTGCACCGCGTGGGTGTCAGGACGCCGCAGCCCGTCCGCGCTCGCGTCGAGATGTAGCAATGCGTGACACTGGGCGCGGGGAGGAGAGGGCGGCTCCCCGGCGCCAGTGCCGGGTCCTAGCGAGCGCGGCTGGCCCTGCCGTTGGCGACCGCGGAGCCGAAGATGGACGTCGCTCTCGCGTCGGCGGAAGCGAGTTCCCGCCGGAGTTGCTGACCGTGCTGCTTCAGCACGGCGCCCTCTTCCCGCATCTTCTCGCCGAGGGCGCGCATCTGTTCGCCGAGTGCCCTCTGCTGCTCGCCGATGGCGCGCATCTGCGCCTCGACTTCTGCGCGCTTGGCCTCGAACTCCTTGTCGGACTCCGCTGTCTCGGCGGCCCCGGCATCACGCCGCGCCCGCATCCGCTCGGCCTGGGCTGCGAGGCGCTCGGCAGCCACCTGTGTCATCTTCGCCGCAAGCTCTGCCTGCCTGGCGCCGAGCTCCCCCTGCTTCCGGCCGAGTGCGCCCTGCTCCCGGCCGACGGCACCCTGCTTGCCGCCGATCGCGCCCATCTTGCGCCCGATGACGTTTACCGGCTCGAACGCCTGCCGCACCGCGGCAATCGTCGCGGCGTCGCGCGTCACGTAGGGCGTGCCCTGGTAGCGGAACCAGAGGAGCGTCTCGTCAGGGGACGTGCGGTTGCGCTCGGCGGCAGCGCGATCTTCCGACGATCCGGTCATCACGTTGCTGTTGCCCGGCTCCAGCAGCACCCACGGCGACTGGATGCGCGGCTCTCGCTCGTCGTGGCGCTCCTGAGCATCGTCGGGCAGCGGCGCGGGAGGAGCAGGCGGTGCCGGCGCAGCCGGAGGCGCCGGAGGAGCGGGTGGTGCGGGAGGAACGTCGTCCTGTGCCACCTGAGCCGGCGCGACGGGTTCCGGTGGAGCAGGGACACGCGGCAGGTCAGGCAGGTCGGCGCGCACCGGCTGACGCGCCGAGTCGTCGGCATGGGCGACTTCACCGTCGTGCACTGGTTGCCGAACGCCGTGAGTTCCAGGCGCCGCGGCAGCCGGGACGACCGGCTGTGCCACGAACGTCAGTGGCACCAGCACAGCGGCGGCGCCGGCAAGGGACCACCACCAACGGGAAGCGGGCATGCGTGAGCGATCGAGCATGATCAGTCTCCTCTTGAGCGATGCGAACGTGGGAGACGCGCTGGCCGCGGCAAGCACGTCGTCCATCGGGGCCACCCCGAGCTTCACGAGCATCCGGCCATAGTCGGCCGGCGTTGCGTCCAGCCTGTGCAGCACCTCGGCGTCGCACGCCTCCTCGCGGGCCGCCAGGTATTCCCGGGTGGCCAGGTGGGCCAGTGGGTGGAAGAAGAACAGTCGCGACGCGATGGCTGGCACCCACCCCCACACGAGATCGCCACGGCGGACGTGGGCGAGCTCGTGACCGAGTACCAGGTCGAGCTCCGATCGCGACAGCGCGTCGGTCGAGGCAGCCGGCAGGAGGATGGTCGGCCGCAGCACCCCCGTGAGCAGGGGTACGCTGCTCAGGCGCGAGGCGAGCACGTGCGGCACCACGGGCAGCGCGAAGCGCCGGACGAGCTGCATGGCACGGCGCGCGATGGTCGCCGACACGGGTTCGGCCGCGCACACGAGCCGCCGCGCGCCGCGAAATGCGCGAGCGAGCCCGATCGCCTGCACCCCGACGGCCGTGAACCAGACCAGGCACACCCCCAGCGGCCACAACGCGGCGTACGGGATCGCGATGGGCTGCGGGGCCGCAGTCGTGAATCGAACGCCGAGGCCGTCTTCGCCCTGCGGCGCCGGCAGGCGCATCGTGGCCGGTGCAGGCGCGAGCGGAAGCGGGAGGAGCGGCTCGGGAGCTGGCGCGATCACGGCGGGCAGGTCCGCCGGAACCCAGGGGACCGGCACCGCAGGCACCGGTACCACGCCGAGCAGCAGCTTGAGCGACACGAGCCACCACAGCCACGTCCGCACCGCGGCAGGCAGCGCCGGCACCGCACGGCAGGTTCCCCACACGAGCGCGGCGAGCAGCGCGCCCTCGACCGAGGTACGGGCAATCGTGCCGAGGAGGTCGAGCGCGTGCGCGCGCAGGAGTTCCACCAGAGCGACGATCGTCATGACGTCCCCTTCGACCGCGTCTGCAGCCGCGCGACGAGTTGTTCGAGTTCGGCGAGTTCCTCGGGCGAGATGTCGGCCGAGTCACTCAGGTAGGCGACGAAAGGCGACACCGAGCCGCCGAGCGTGCGCGACACGAAGCTGCCCACGGCGTCCTTGAGGAGAGCGTCGGCGCCGGCCGCGGCCTTGTAGCGGAAGACGCCATCCACGCGCGTGCGGGAGAGGTGCCCCTTCTTGCGGAGCCGCTCCATCATCGTCAGCACGGTGGACCGGGCGAGGCCGCGCGACGCCCCGTAGCCGTCGGCGACCTCGCCGACGGAGATTTCAGGATGCTCGGCGAGCCAGGTGAGGAGGGCGAGTTCCTGCTCGCCCGGGCGCTTGGGTGTCATCGACGGCCTCGTCCGTTCAGGTTCCGGCGGCGCGGGACGCCGCCCTGCTGACTACATCTGTAGTCACGGGCCAGTGTGCCAGTGACTACAGCTGTCGTCAACCCTGGAACCTCAGACGAGAGGCCGTGCGGAAAGGTTCACCGGTCTACTGGTCGGTGCGCTGCAGGTTCTGGCGCGGTACGTCCTCGTAGCCCTGCTCGATGTAGAACTTCGACCAGTACTTCACGTCCCGTGCACCGTTGCGCGTCAGGATGTCCATGGCCATGGACTTGCGCGCATCGCTGCCCTCGGCCCGGGCGGCCACGATGAACCCACCGGCCTGGAGGGTGGCTGCGGCCAGCTCGTGGAACTTCGCGGTGTCCGACACCAGGTTCTCCAGCTTGCGGAACAGTCGGCCGGCTGCGCCCATCGCGTCCCCGGACGGATCGAGCGCCTGTTGGCCTTCCTCGCCGGAGAAGACATAGATGTCATCTCGCGCGAAGCCGGCTTCGGCCAGGTCGCGCAGCGTCAATGTCACCTGGTCGTGCGCATCGTACACACCGGTGACGTGGTTGACCGGGTTGTACGGGGCGTTCTCGTCACGTAAGGGCGGGTTGACATGTGCCATCGATGCGGACCTCCTGTCCAGTGATGATGTTCGCCCGGAGGCTGCCAGCCGACCATGCAACGTCCGTTCCCCGGCCGCCAATCCAGCTGCCCTCAGACGTACGCGAGCAGCCTTCCGCATGCCAGCGCCACGAGCCAGCTGAGCAACGACACCACGGCCGCCGCCCTGGCTCCGCCGGGCGGCGACGCGTCGACGTTCCACGTCCCGACCGACCTGAACACCCCGCGGTCGAACAGGCTCGCGTTGAGGACGCCCAGCGCGATCGCCATCAGCTTCACCGCGAACACCGACGTCAGCAGGGCAGTCGCATTGGCGGCAAACAACAGCGCTCCGGTCACGACCGAGACGCCGAATCCGGCTCGGGCGATCGGCAGCAGGTGGCCCGCAAGGGTGTTCACGGGCAACCCCCTCGCCGCGCCAAGCAGCCGGAAGTCGAACGCCACGGCCGTGCCGACGAGCAGGCCGAGACCAATCAGGTGCCCGATCTCGGCTGCCGGATAGATCCACGTCGACGTGCGGACCGCTGTCCCGACGCCGCTCTGTTCGAGCAACAGCGCCCACGGCAGCAGCCATTCACCCATCAGCGCAGCTCGATGGTCTTGCCGTCGATCGTGATGCGCTCGGCACGCATCTCGTTGGCGTGCTGCCTGTGCTGGTAGCCGAGGATCTTCGCCTTCGTGCCCTTCTCCAGCATCTTCTCGGTGAGTCCCCGCGCCTGCATGCGCGAGGTCGGCGCCAGCACGACGTCCCACGTCTTGCCGTCGGTCTGCACTTTGGCGGTGCCGTGCGGGTTGCCGTACGTGGACGCGGTGATGACGCCGTCCACCGTCAGGGGCTTGTCCTCATGGTACGAACTCCACCCGTGATGCGCGAGCAGTGACGCGGGCGCGAGCGCAACGGCGAGCGCGAGCGTCCCCGACAACATTCGTGACTTCGACATGCGGCCTCCTTTGTCGAACCACAGTATGCCGGATCCGTCCGCCTCCCCTCCGGCGGCCGTCTCCGGTTAGGCTCTACACACCCATGCACATCGTCAGGACATGCCTTGCGCTCGGCGCCGCCGCGCTGCTGTCGGGCTTGGCCGGTTCCTCGCCGCACGCCAGCGATGGGGCCGCAATGGCCGATGCCTCCGTGGTGCGCCGGACCTTCGACGCACCGCCAGAGGACGCGCGCGTGATGATGCGCTGGTGGTGGTTCGGTCCGGCCGTGACGCCGGAGGGCCTCGATCGGGATCTGCGCGCGATGCACGACGCGGGGCTCGGCGGCGTGGAGGTGCAGCCGGTCTACCCGCTGGCACTCGACGACGACCGCACCGGTACGCGGACGCTTTCGTATCTGTCGCCGGAGTTCCTGGCGGTGCTGCGGCACGCGCGCACCACGGCCGCTGATCTCGGCCTCAGGTTCGACCTGACACTCGGGAGCGGCTGGCCGTTCGGCGGCCCCTCCGTCGCTGCGGCCGACGCCGCGGGGGCATTGCGCGTCGTCAGCCTGCCGCAGCGGGCTGGTACCCGGGTCATCGGCCTGCCGATGCTCGAAGCGGGCGAGTCGTACATCGCGGCGTATCTCACCAGGGGCACCGCTGCACCGACCGACGCACGGGCGTTCACCGACCTCGATCTCGTCCGAGCGCGTGACGGCCATGTGCCGCTGCCGGCACCGCTGGCCGTGGACCACACGGCGTGGGTGTTCATCGCGGGCCGCACTGGGATGATGGTCAAGCGGCCGGCGGTCGGCGGCGAGGGCTTCGTTTTGAACCACTACGACCGTGGGGCTCTGGATCGCTACCTGCAGTCGGTTGGCGCACCGTTGCTCGCCGCGCTCGGCACGTCGCTCCCATACGCGCTGTTCTGCGACAGCCTCGAGGTGTTCGGATCCGACTGGTCGCCGGGCCTGCTCGAGGCGTTCGGGCGCCGGTACGGCTACGACCTGCGCGATCACCTGCCGTCGCTCGTCGCCGGAGACGATGCACGCAGTCGCGGCGTGCGGCACGACTGGGGCCAACTGCTCACAGAACTCCTCGAGAGCGAGTTCCTCGAGCCGCTGGGGCACTGGGCACGCGGCCAGGGCTCGCGCCTGCGCGTGCAGACCTACGGCATCCCTCCCGCTCGCCCGTCGAGCGCGCGCTACGTCGACGTGCCGGAGGGCGAGGGTGCGCAGTGGCGTGCGGTGACGACGACGCGTTGGGCGTCCTCGGCGGCACACGTGTTCGGCCGGCCCGTGGCCTCGTCCGAGACGTGGACCTGGCTCCACTCCCCCTCGTTCGCGGCCACGCCGCTCGACGTCAAGGCCGAGGCCGATCGCCACCTGCTTCAGGGCATCACGCAACTCATCGGCCATGGCTGGCCCAACACTCCGGCCGGCGTCGACTGGCCGGGCGCCCGCTTCTATGCGGCGGCCGTGCTGAGTGACGCCAACCCGTGGTGGCTCGTGATGCCGGACCTCGCCCGCTACCTGCAGCGCACGAGCGCCATGCTGCGCCTGGGCAGCCCGGTGAACGATGTCGCCCTGTACCTGCCCGTGAGCGAAGCGTGGTCGGCCATGAAGCCCGGGCACGTGCACCTGTTCGCGATGTTGCGCGACCACGTCGGCACCGCTCTCGTCTCGAGCCTGCTCGACGCCGGATACGGGTTCGACGTCGTCGACGACCAGCGCCTGCAGGTCGATGCCAGCGTCGAGGGCGACGTGCTGCGCATCGGCAAGGCGCGCTACCGCGTCGTCGTCCTGCCGGACGTGTCGGTGATGCCGCCGCAGACGCTCGACCTGCTGACGGCATTCGCGCGCGCTGGCGGGATCGTGATGGCAACGGGACGATTGCCGCGTGAGGCGCCGGGCTTCCGCGCCACGTCGGAGCAGCACGCCCACGTGCGTCGCGCCGCGACCACGCTGTTCGCGTCGCCATCTGCGCGCGGGACGCACGTTTCGCGCGGCGACGATCTCGGCTCTGCTCTCGCGGCGCGCCTGACGCCCGACGTCCGTTGGCAGGCTGATGCGTCTGCGCTCGGCTTCGTGCACAGACGGGAGGGCGACACGGACGTCTACTTCGTGGCCAACACCTCGAACCGGTCGATCGCCACCTCGGCGAGTTTCCGCACGATCGCGGGTCACGCCCAACGCTGGGATCCGCGCACGGGCGAGCGGCGCGCGGCGACGCCGGCGCCAGGCGCGAACGGGTCGGTCACCCTCCCGGTCACGCTGGCTCCCTACGAGTCCACGTTCTACGTGTTCACATCGGCGCCGGCGGCCCCCATTGCGTCACCTGGCGCTGACGCGTGCGATGCACCGGTGCGCGCGATGGATCTGCACACCGACTGGGAACTCGAGCGGCCGGGAGAGGCGCCGCGCCGGCTGGCGACGGCGAGTTCATGGCACGCCGAGCCGGGCTTGCGATTCCACTCGGGCGTGGTGACGTACCGTCGCGTGGTGACGGTGGACGAAGCGGTCGGTCAAGGGCGATGCCCCGTCTGGCTGGACTTCGGCGAGGGCACGCCTCGTGCCGAGGAACCGCTGACCAACGGCATGCGCGCGTGGCTCGATGCGCCGGTTCGCGACGGCGCGCAGGTCTTCGTGAACGGGCAGGGCGTGGGCGCCGTGTGGACCGCGCCGTTCAGGGTAGACGTGCGGCGCGCCCTGCGCCCGGGCCGCAACATCGTCGAAGTCCGCGTGGGGAACACGGCCCTCAACCGCTGGGTGTCTCGCCCGCAGCCCGACTACCGCCTCCTGCACCTGCGCTACGGCAAGCGCTTCGACCCGCAGGACATCGACAAGGTGGCGCCGCAGCCGTCCGGACTCGTCGGCAGGCCGCGGCTCGTGTATTGACGGGCAAGCCGCCGACCTGAAGGCCGACGGCCACCAACTCCGCCTACTTCAACGGCTTCACCATGATGTTCTTGAAGTGTACGCGGCTCTTGGGGTCGTGCCCCTGCAGGGCAAAGGTGCCCTGCGCCAGGAGCCGTCCCTTCATGTCGGCCGGCCTGGTGACGTTCTCGGGCTCGGTGTACTCCGCGGTGGTCTTGCCGTTCACCTTGATCGTGACCTTCTTGCCCTCCACGGTCACGTGCTGCGTGAACCATTCGTTGTCCTTTGCCGGCGCCGTGTGCATCACGTTGACGATGTTGTAGAGGCTGCCGGTGCGGATCGGGTCGGTGTGGGAGTTGTTCACCTGCACCTCGTATCCCTTCTGTGGCCAGCCACTCTCCTGATACTCGGTGTGGAAGTACATGCCGGAGTTGGATCCCGGGAACGTCATCACGTCGGCCTTCCACTCGAAGTCCCTGAACGTGTGGTTCTCGACCGGACCCGCGTAGAACAGGTGCGCGCGGGGGCCGAACACGACGATGGCGCCGTCCTGGACGCTGAACGTGGAGGCGTTCTCGCCGACCTTCCAGCCGTCGAGTGACTTGCCATCGAACAACGAGATCCAGCCGTCCTGTGCCTGCGCCTGCAGACGGGTGATCGATTGGGGAACGAGGAGCAGGGCGGCGCCACACAGCGCGGCGAGCAGCGGAAGACGGACACGCATCGAAGCCTCCGGGAGTTGGTAAATGGTGCGCACTCTACCACGGCCGCGCTGGAGCTCCCGAGTTCCCTTGCTCGGCCTCAGGCTTGCAAGTCCTGCCGGCCAGGAGGACACGCATGGCACGCAACGAACGCATTGGCCCGTCGGCCAACCTCGAAGATATCGAGCAACACCAACTCAAGCGGACCGAGGAGGAGGACGAGGGCGTCCACTACGACGACGAGCTCGACCAGAAGCGCCTCCTGGACGACGCGCTGCTCGACAACGACGTGAACACGATGCCCATCGATCGCGCCGTGGAGCGTGACGGGCCGGAGGACCGCGGCAGCCTGCCGGTGGACGACGAGGCGCGTGGGGAGAAGCGTCGCAAGCAGTACGAGGGCGGCGCGGAGTTCGTTTCCGAGACCGACTGAGGATCGGCGGCCATGACAGGGCGCGCTCCCCGAGCGCGCCTTTCCTGCGACAATCGTCATCGGTCGTGATCACGTTCTCCAGAATCTCCAAGCAATACGGTCGGCAGGTCCTCTTCGTCGATGCGTCGTTCCAGCTCAATCCCGGCGAACGCGCCGGTCTCGTCGGCCCGAACGGCGCCGGCAAGACCACGCTGTTCCGGATGATCGTGGGGGAGGAGACCGCCGACGACGGCGAGATCTCGGTGCCGAAGCGGCTCACGGTCGGGTACTTCCGGCAGGACGTCGAGGAGATGAGCGGCCGATCGGTCCTCGACGAGGCGATCGCCGGCAGCGGGCGGGTCGGGCAGCTGCACCACGAGCTCGAGGCGCTGCAGGTGGCCATGGCCGACCCGGCGCAGGCCGACGACATGGACCGGATCCTCGAGCGGTTCGGCGCCGTGCAGGAGGAGTACGACCACCTCGGAGGCTACGCGCTCGAGGCGCAGGCGCGCGACGTGCTCCAGGGGCTCGGCTTCGAGGACGCGCAGATCGACGGCGACGTCGGCGCGCTTTCCGGCGGATGGAAGATGCGCGTGGCGATGGCCCGCGTCCTCCTCGGCCGGCCCGACGTGCTGCTGCTCGACGAGCCCACGAACCACCTCGACATCGAATCGATCCTCTGGCTCGAGCACTTCCTGCGGTCGCTGCCCGGCGCGCTGCTGATGACGTCGCACGACCGCGAGTTCATGAACCGCGTCGTCACGAAGGTCGCCGAGATCGACGGTGGCGAGATCAACGTCTACTCGGGCAACTACGACTTCTACGAACGGGAGCGTGCCCTGCGCGAGGCCAACCGCGAAGCGGCCTACGCGCGCCAGCAGGCGATGCTCGCCAAGGAGCAGCGGTTCATCGAGCGGTTTTCGGCACACGCCGCCAAGGCGGCGCAGGTTCAGAGCCGAGTCAAGGCGCTCGAGAAGATCGAGAAGGTCGAGCTGCCGAAGAAGCGGCGGGTCGTGCAGTTCCGTTTCCGTCAGCCGCCGCGTTCAGGTGATCGGGTCGCGGTGCTCGATGGCGTCACCAAGGCGTACGGGACGCGCGTGGTCCACGACGGGCTGTCGATGACCATCACGCGCGGCGAGCGCTGGTGCGTGATGGGCAGGAACGGCGCCGGCAAGTCCACGCTGCTCAGGATGATCGCCGGCGCGCTGACCCCTGACGTCGGCGAGATCAGGCTTGGCGCAAGCCTGCAGATGGGCTATTTCGCGCAGCAGTCACTGCAGGTGCTCGACGCGGACCTGACGGTGGAGGAGCAGTTCCAGAAGGACTTCCCGCAGGAATCGATTGGCGTGCTGCGCAACCTGCTCGGGGCCTTCCAGTTCTCCGGCGACGAGGTGGAGAAGCCCGTACGCGCGCTGTCGGGCGGCGAGCGGACCCGGCTCGTGCTCGCGCGAATGCTGCTGTACCCGCCGAACTTCCTCGTCCTCGACGAGCCGACCAACCACCTCGATCTCGCCACGAAGGAGATGCTCGTGGACGCCCTGAAGGACTTCGAGGGCACGATGATCTTCGTCTCGCACGACCGCGCGTTCCTGCGCGGGCTGAGCAACAGGGTGCTGGAGCTCGGTGGCGAAACCGGCCGGGAGCGCGAGCCGCACCTGTTCCTCGGCTCGTACCCGGAGTACGTCGCGCGCACGGGCCACGAGGCGCCGGGCGTACACGCGTAGCCGTCGTGCGCCAGGAGAGCCTCCGGCGACACGTCTGACGCGCCGGCGCTTGCGTTCCCGACCCGCTTCGCCATACAAACCCGGCATGCATCGTCGCCAGTTCCTGATGCAGGGAGGCAGCGCGCTCGCCCTTGTCGCGCTGCCGCTACCGGTGTCCATCGCCGCACGCGCGCAGCCCAAGCCGCGCCGAGTCGGCCTCATCGGGTCGGGCTGGTACGGCAAGGCCGACGTGCTGCGGCTCATCCAGGTCGCGCCGGTCGACGTGGTGTCGATCTGCGACGTCGACTCGCAGATGCTCGCCGGAGCCGCCGAGATCATCGCTTCCCGTCAGGCGTCGCGAAAGCCGCCGCGCACGTATCGCGACTACCGCGAGATGCTGAAGGAGCGGGACCTCGACATCGTGCTCATCGCCACGCCCGATCACTGGCATGCCCTGGCCGCCATCGCGGCCATGCAGGCCGGGGCGCATCTGTACCTGCAGAAGCCGATCGGCGTGGACATCGTGGAAGGGCAGGCGATGCTCGCCGCGGCGCGCAAGTACGACCGCGTGGTGCAGGTCGGCACGCAGCGCCGGAGCACGCCGCACCTGATCCACGCGCGCGACCGCGTGATCAGGGAAGGGCTGCTCGGCAAGATCGGGTTCGTCGAGATCTACTGCTACTACCACATGCGGACACGGGAGAATCCGCCCGACACCGCGCCGCCGCCGCACCTCGACTACGAGATGTGGACGGGCCCGGCACCGATGCGCCCCTACAACAAGCTCGTGCACCCCCGCAGCTGGCGCGCCTTCATGGAGTACGGCAACGGCATCGTCGGCGACATGTGCATCCACATGCTCGACATGGTGCGCTGGATGCTCGATCTCGGCATGCCGACGCGCGTCGGGTCGGCCGGCGGCATCCTCGTGCAGAAGGACAGCAAGGCGAACATCAGCGACACCCAGACCGCGACCTTCGATTTCGGCGATCTGCCGGTCGTCTGGACGCATCGGACGTATGGGGATCCGCCGGATCCGAAGTATCCCTGGGGTGCGACGATTTATGGAGACAAGGGAACGCTCAAGGCCAGCGTGATGAGCTGGGATTTCACGCCGCGCGGCGAGGGCACGCCGCTGCGCGAGGACGTGACGTACGAGTTGGATCAGTACCCGGAGGACCGCACGGAAAAGGACCTCGAGCGTCACGTCGCGCCGGCGATCCGTGGGCACATGAAGGACCTGCTGGCCTGCATCGACACGGGCGGGCGCCCCGTGGCCGACATCGAGCAGGGGCACATCTCGACGACGGCCTGTATTCTCGCCAATCACTCGATGCAACTCGGACGGTCGCTGTCGTGGGATGCCGCGGCCGGCCGCATCGCCGGCGACGACGACGCCAACACGCGACTCGCGCGTCCGTACCGCGCGCCCTGGCAGCACCCCGATCCGAACCGCGTCTGAGCAGGGGCGGACTGCGGTCGCTCATGGAGCGGCAGCCGCGTCGTCCGCGTCGTCCGTTCATCGCGGCGTCACGTAGTGAGCGGGCGCCGCACGGCGCCGTCGCGCCATCCGTACGTTCGACGGCCGGCGTGGCGGTGCCTCGCGCGTGAGCCACGCCATCACCGCCGACA
This sequence comes from Acidobacteriota bacterium, assembly GCA_023427865.1. Taxonomy (GTDB): domain Bacteria; phylum Acidobacteriota; class Vicinamibacteria; order Vicinamibacterales; family Vicinamibacteraceae; genus Luteitalea. The sequence continues at coordinate 2,511 of JAEYZV010000448.1, read as the reverse complement.
CCGCGGATGCGAGCGCGATGCCCACTAGCACCTGGCGGCGAACGGCCGGGAACGGATCGGGCGGCAGGTCGTAGCCGCCGTCCTCGCGCAGGCGCGCCGGCTCGTGAACGTACCGGCCCTGCGACGGCACCTCGCGCTCGAAGGTGTCGGCCAGCTGCCGGAGCCCTCGTGTCAGCTCCGGCCCGCTCATCGGCACGCCATGTCCAGGCACGAGCACGTCCGGTGCGAGGTCGGCGAGGTCCCGGACCGACGCGCGCGCCAGGGCCCAGTCAGTGGTGTAGTACGCGGGCGGGCCGTGCAGGGCCGGCGCCTGCGCCAGCACGGCCAGCAGCGATTCCTGCTTGACCGTGATCACGGCATCGCCCGACACCAGCACGTGGTCGATGTTGCGGAACAGCGACACGTGTCCGTCGGTATGACCGGGCGTGTGGAACCAACGCCAGCCCGGCAGGGGCGGGATCGACCCGTCGTCGGGCAAGGCGCGGACGCGCATGCTGATGTCGATCGGCGCCCGCGGAAACAGCCGCGCGCTCCAGGCCATGGCGCCACCGCCTACCGTGGGATCGGGCGGCGGGTAGCTCCTCCGCCCCGTGAGGTGCGGCAGTTCACGGACGTGTGCGTAGACCGGCACGTCCCACGCCTCGGCCAGTGACGCGAGCGCGCCGACGTGGTCGAAATGCGCATGCGTCAGCACGATCGCTGCAGGGCGTCGATCCCCGAAACGCTCCCGCGCGGCCTGCATGATCGTTCCGTGGTAGCCGCGAAGGCCGGCATCGACGAGCACCCAGGATTGGTCGCGGGGTTCCGGTTCGAGGAACGCGACGTTGACCATCAATGTCCGCAGCCACGCGACCCCCGGGGCGACTTCCTGGCTCAGTTGCATGCGCGTTCTCCCTCCGCCCGCTGCCATTCAAGCCGCGCGCCAGCCCTGAAGGAACGCGAAGTGCAAGATGGGGGCGCAGAGCGCATGACGCGCCGATGAGGTCTGCCGATGAAGAGCACCGCACGTATCGCCGGTCATCCCGTCCACCCGATGTTGATTCCCTACCCGTTCGCGCTCCTGAGCACGGCCGCGGCGTTCGACGTGATCGACAAGGCCCGCCACCGGCCTCGGGCCGGGGTGGAGCGCGCCGATCACGTCTTCGGGCGCACCGCCGGCCACCTGCTGGACGCGGGATTGCTCAGCGCCGTCGTTGCAGCAGTTCCCGGCATCGTGGACTACTTTGGATCGGTGCCTCGGGGCACGCAGGCCGCACGGCACGCGACCTGGCACGCCGCGTTCAACTCGTCGGCGCTCGCTGCGTTCGTGCTCGCACGAGCCGAACGCGAGGCCGACGGCGCAACGACCGACCGTGGCCTCGGTCTCTCACTGCTGGGCACGCTGCTGCTCGGAGCTGGGGGGTGGCTCGGTGGAGAGCTCGTCTACCACCATCACATCGGCGTGGACGACCAGTCGCCGACCGCGCAGCTCGAGCCTGGCCAGCGCGAGCGCCGGTTGCCTGCGCGGACGGCGAACATGTGAGCGGCGTTACTCGCTCCCGCGGCCGCGGCGACCGCGTGTGGGTCGCGGCCGTTCGACGAGTTCGCCGGAGTCGACGTTCTCACCCATCACCTTGAACTGTCGGGTGATCTTCGAGCGTACCCCGTCAGGTCCTTCGAGGACCGCGGAGATCTCGTAGTCGCCAGCCGGCAGTTCCTGCAGGTTGAACGTGTGTGCGCGCGCGCCGTCGACGCCATCGAGCTGCCGCTCCGTACTCGCGTAGAACGTCGGCGCATCCACCGACAACTGCAGGCGCCGGTTCCCGGCGTCGGGCTGCACGCGGACCACCACGCGCAGGTCCGCGCCGGCGAACGCGACCAGCGGCGAGACGGTGATCGACTGGATCAACTTGCTCGCCGGCGATGCCGACCGTGCCGCGCCGCTGCCGGCATCCGCGTCCGCCTCCTGGGCAGCCGCGGTGCCACCGAAAACACACGTGAGCCCGAGCAGCACGAGGAGCCGAAGGGAGATCGAAGAGCGTTCACCCATCACACACCTGCCAGAACCCGATGAGCACGACCACGCCACGGCATGCGCCGACGGCCTCCGTGACGGGCAGCTTTGCGGAAGCGGAGAACGTACCCCGTTCTTGTCGCCGCCGCAAGTGGCTGAGAGATAGCTGCCGCCGTAACGCCTGCAAACGCGATGACGTGAGCCGCAGCGTGCGCTCCCGACCTCCAGGTGCGGCTCGCGTCGGGCAGGGCCCGACGCCTGCGTACCGGCGCCTACGTATCGGCGGGACGAACCCTGTTCGCAGCAGTCGCGTTGCCCGGCGAGCGGTCGCATGTGTTGGTCGTAGCCGCCGGGCCCTGCCCGCCGGGCGTCGCGTGCGTTGGTGTAGCCGTCGGGCCCTGCCCCACGGGCGCGTCGCCACGCGTTCGTGTAGCCGTCGGGCCTCGTGTTAGCGCCGGTGGTAAATCTGACAGTTGTGGCGGGCCGGCCGCTGACGCTCGTCTTCTGTCCGGAGGGCC
>JAEYZV010000259.1 GCA_023427865.1 Acidobacteriota bacterium | reverse complement strand
GGCATCTGGTGGCCCGCGTGGGGATCGGCCGCTGGCGCCGCCGCCGGCGGCATTGCGTGCCCGGCATGCGGGTCGGGCTCAGGTGCCGGGCTCGCGCCATGGCCCTCGTGGCCCATGCCGCCGTGGCCCATGTCCTCCATGGTGAGTATCGGGCGGGGATCCACGTCGGGCACCGGCGCACGCAGGCCGCTCCGCACGGCCAGCGTCCCGGCGGCAAACCCGGTGCGATCCATGGCCTGCGCGAAGATCGTGAACGCCTCTTCGCCCGTCGGCTCGACGATGACGTCCAGCGTCTCGGCCACCGCGATCCGGAACTCGTCGACCGTCACGGGATGGACCGGCAGACCGTCGGCCGCGACGACCGTCATCTTCAGCCCGGGGATACGCACGTCGAAGTACGACATCGCCGAGCCGTTGATGACGCGCAGCCGCACGCGTTCGCCCGGCCTGAACAGCCCCGTCCAGTTCGCGGCCGGCGGCTGGCCGTTCATCAGGTACGTGTAGGTGTAGCCGGTGACGTCGGCGAGATCGGCGGCGCTCATGCGCATCTGGCCCCACATGCGCCGTTCCTGCACGGTGGCGCTCCACCCGTGCGTACGCACGTCGCGGATGAAGTCGACCAGCGTGCGCTGGTTGAAGTTGTAGTAGTGCGACTGCTTCTTCAACTTCGCGTAGATGCGCTCCGGCGCTTCGTCGCTCCAGTCGGTGAGCATCACGATGTGCTCGCGGTCGTAGGTGAACGGCTCGGGCTCGCGCGGCTCGATGACGAGCGGGCCGTACACGCCGACCTGTTCCTGGAACGCGGAGTGGCTGTGGTACCAGTACGTGCCGCTCTGCTTCACGGCGAACTGGTAGCGGTACTCGCCGCCCGGCCGGATGCCGTCGAAGCTGAGGCCGGGCACGCCGTCCATGTTCGCCGGCAGGATGATCCCGTGCCAGTGGATCGAGGTGTCCCACTCGCGCGTTTCGTTGCGCACGCGCAGCGTCACCGTATCGCCTTCCCGCCAGCGCAGCACGGGACCGGGCAGCGACCCGTTGATGGTCAGCGCGGTGCGCGGGCGGCCCGTGATGTTCACCTCGGTCTGGCCGATGGCCAGCGAGAACTCACGCCCGCCGAGTTCCTGCTGCGGCACGCGGGCAGGGTGAGACGCAGCTCGCGCGGGCCATCCCGCCGAGGCGACGAGGCCCGACGCGACGAGCCCTTTCACGAACCGACGACGGGACGATGAAGATACGCCCGGTGAAAAACAATCGAGGGAGTTGTCCTGCACGGCCATTCCAGACACGGGGGAACGGGAGAGGTCAGGCGGCGACCTGCCGAACCACCGTCAACGAGTTCGAAGTTGTGCGCGCATCGGGCACACGACGCATGGTCGTGCACCACGCGACGCACGCAAGGACGAGCTCGACGCGCGGGATGCGCGCGGTAGGCGTGGATCAGATCCTGAGAACGAGCGGGGCTCGCCCCGAACCTCGGGGGAGTGGGGGTTCGTGGGACGCGAGGAACCACCGCTGATGCCGTGCGATCGGCGGTGCATGGCGTGCCACCGGCTGGACCGGGGCCAGCGAGGACGGCGCGCCCGATGCGTGCAACTCACGCGCGCGCGGCGCGACGGAAACGTGTTCGTCGGTCGTGCCGCACGGAGCGGAGCGCCGCGCGACGAGGCGCAGCACGTCGCCGGCTGACTCGTCGTTCCCGACCGACCACGAGCTGTGGGTCGAGGCTGCCGGGCCCCCATGCCCCGCATGCTGATGAAGCGAGGGATGAGCCGGGGCGTCGTGGTGGCCATGCGAAGCGGGAGCTGCCGCGGCGGCAGCTGCAGCCGCCGCACGATCCGGCTGCACGGGCGTGCAGGCGAGCGCGCAGGCGCTCACGACAGCCGGCGCACACAGCATCAGGCTCGCCAGCACGGCACTCACCACACGCAGCGCGCAAGCGCCAGGCCTCATCCAGCCAGTATAGCGAGAACGCGCCTCGCGCCCTGACGCGGCAGGCGCCACTGCGGCCTGGCGGCTCGAACGCATGGGCCAGCTGATCGTATCCTGTTGCGAATGCACACGGCAGCCGACGAGGGCGCACGCACGAACGGCACCGGCGAGGACCTCGTCGTGCTCGTCTACACGAGCGTCGCGACCAGGGACATTCCACGCGAGGAACTCGCCGCGATGCTCGAGAGGGCCCGCCGGCGCAACGCGGCCAGGAAGGTCACCGGCCTCCTCGTGTACCACGACGGCTGCTTCATGCAGGCGATGGAAGGGCCGGCAGCCACCGTGGATGCGCTCCTGAACACGATCGCCGCCGACGGCCGCCATCGCGCCATCCTCGTGCTGCTGCGGCAGCCGATCGCCGAGCGCCAGTTCCAGGCACACTCGATGGCCTACCGCGACATGCGGGACGAACCCCTGCCGGAGGGTCATGTCGGCCTGCTGAACGACGGCCTGCGGGGCGAGAGCTTCCGCGGGCACCCCGATCGCATCCACCGCCTCCTCCAGATATTCGCCGACACACAGTTGCGGCGTGTACGCCCCCAGGGCGCGTGAGCCGCCCGGCGGCCGCGCCGCACGACCGAGTACGCCGTCGAAGCACGAGGACGTAGCGCGGCCGGCCCTGCCCGACGCACCCCGATCCGACGCGCCAGCGGCATTCGCGTCGCCGCGGCACGGCGGTTGCCTACGAGACCGGCGTGGAGCCCCGACTCAAGCCCCTGCACCAGCAGGTCGTCGTCGTCACCGGCGCGTCGAGCGGGATTGGACTCGCCACGGCGCGCCTCGCTGCCGATCGCGGCGCGCGGCTCGTGCTGGCGGCACGCAGTACGGACGCGCTCGCCACCCTGTGCGCCGAAATCCGCGCGGCCGGTGGCTCGGCCGTGGCGGTGACCGCCGACGTCGGGCACGAGGCCGACGTGACGGGAATCGCCGAGGCCGCGATGCGCGCGTACGGCGGGTTCGATACCTGGATCAACAATGCCGCCGCTTCCGTGTACGGGATGTGCCTGGACGTCTCGACCGAGGACATGGCGCGGGTCCTGGCAACGAACCTCTGGGGCACGA
>JAEYZV010000368.1 GCA_023427865.1 Acidobacteriota bacterium | reverse complement strand
GCTGAGGCCCGCGCCCGCCACTCCGACGACGTCGGCGACGACGCCCGTGACGGCGAGACGGCCGGCCAGGGCGCGACTCACCGGGTGTATCGACTCGGCGGCGAGCCGCCGCACGCGTGCCCAGTCGGCGTCGTCGAGTCCGTGCAGGTCGACGACGGCAGCGGCCTCTGCCGCCGTGAGCGTGCCGGTCTTGTCGAAGGCCACCGTGTCGACACGACTCAGGTCGAGCGCCACGGCACCGTGCTTCAGGTACACGCCGGCCCGACCGAGCGTGCCGAGCGCGGTGCCGAGCGTGATTGGCGCCGACAGCGTCAAGGCGCAGGGACACGCGATGATGAGCACTGCCGTCGCCACTTCCGCGGCCATGCGCACGTCGGGCCACCAGGCCCAGAAACCGAGCGCCGCCAGCGCGACGGCGCCGACCGTGAACCAGTACCCGAAGCGCGCCGTCACACCAGACAGCCAGTGCGACGGCCTGGCGCTGAACACCGGGTTGTTCCAGAGCTCGGCCAGGCGGCTGTGCGACACGCGTCGCACGACCTCGAGATGCAGCGCCTCACCCACGACGCGCCCGCCGGCGCTCACGTGCTGGCCGGCCTGCAGCGCCAGCGGATCCTGCTCGCCGGTGACGAATGCGAGATCGACGCGGCCGGCCGCGTCGAGCAGGCGCGCATCGGCCGGCACCACCTCGCCAGGCCGGACGAGGATGACGTCGCCCGGCACCAGCTCCTCGATGGGCCGCATCGCCATCGCGCCATCCGTGCGCACGCGCACCGAGAGCGGCAGGAACGATCGCACCGTGCGGTCGAAGGCGATGCGATCGAAGGCCACCTGCTGGAACAGGCGCCCGATCAGCAGGAAGAACACGAGGCCGGCAAACGAGTCGAGGAAACCCTCGCCGCTGCGCGTGAGGATGTCCCACAGGCTGCGGACGAAGAGCGCGACGAGCCCGAGCGCGATGGGCACGTCGAGCGTGATGGCCCGCATCCGGAGCGAGTGCCAGGCGGCGGTGAAGAAGCCGGACGCGCTATAGAGCAGGACGGGCACCGCAAACAGCACGTTGAGCCCATCGAACAGGCGCTGGAAGGCAGGATCGAGCGGCGCGCCGTTGGCGTAGCGGGGAATGCTGAACAGCATCATGTTGCCGACGGCAAAGCCGGCAATTCCCAACTTCAGGTAGAGGTCGCGCCGGGCGGCGGGCATGCGTGCGGCCTGGCGCTCGCCGTCGATGACCGGTTCGTATCCGAGCGAGGCGAGGCGCTCGGCCACGGCGCGCAGCGTCGTCCGCCCCGGCCGGAACGCCACGCGAACCGTCCGTCGCATCAGGTCGGCCTCGCTGCGGCCGATGCCGGCATCGAACCGCCACAACTGCTCGAGCAGCCACAGGCAGGACGCGCAGTGCAGTGACGGCACCGAGAAGGTCGCGTGCGTGAACGTCCCGTCGTCGGCGTCGATGAAGCGCGCGGCGATGGCCGGATCGTCGAGGGGCGCGAAACGTGCCGCGTCGCGGCTGCTGGCGGCCCGCTGCGAGACGCCGGCGTCCGGATCGCAGGCGTAGAACCGGGTGAGGCCGTGCGTCTGCAGCAACGAAAACACCGACTCGCACCCCGTGCAACAGAAGCTGCCAGCCGGCGTGCTGATGGCGTCGTCCACGCACGCGTCGCCACAGTGGCGGCACAGGAGGGGCGCCTGCGGAAGGGCAGCGGCGCAATCGATGGTGCTGGAAGTGGCTGTCGTCAACGCGGGTTCGCCAGTGCAGAGGGCGCTCGTACCGACTGGAGCTGAGGCAACATCCGGGCCACCGATGACGGGTCCCTGCGCCGTGGCCGTCGCGACGCGCGGTGTCTGCGATGGGGGAACGCCCCGGGGATATTCCCCACCGCACATCGAAAAAATCCGGTCACCGGGTTGGGGGATTGGGGATTCGGGACTGGGGATTCGCGACTGGGGATTTACGGTAGGCATCGACCAGCCGCGGACTAGAATTGGGCCATGCCACCGCGTGGAGTCGGTGGCACTTCCGAGGTGTGCATGTCGAGCATCCGGGTCGACGACCGAGGGCTCATCGTGCCCTGCCCATCGTGCGGGGCCGCCAACCGGCTCGCGTTCGGCACGCTGGGGCAGCCTGCGAGATGCGGACGCTGCCACACGGCGATTTCAGCGCCGGCGGCGCCGGTGGCGGTAGGGTCGGCCACGCTGTTCGACGCGCTGGTACGGGCGTCGCGACTTCCGGTGCTCGTGGACTTCTGGGCGGAATGGTGCGGACCGTGCCGGGTGGTGGCGCCGCAGATCGCACTCGTCGCGCAACGCAACGCCGGCCGCCTGCTCGTGGTCAAGGTCGACACGGATGCCGTACCCGACCTCTCGGCACGGCTCGGTATCCGCTCCATCCCGACCCTGGCGGTCTATGACGGGGGCACGCAGGTCGCGCGCACGGCCGGAGCCATGGGCGCCGACCAGATCGAGGCGTTCGTCCGCAGCGCCGCCACCGCAGGGGAGTGACGGCGAGGCGACCATTCGCAAGTCCATCCTCCGCGGCACGCCCGTGCGGCGGGCGCGTGAAACGAAACGGCGGTCGACCCGAGTGGATCGACCGCCGTTCGTGCGAGGCCCGACCTCGGCGCCCCTGCCTACTGCAGCTTCGTCGCGAGCGCGTTGGTACCCGCCGCCCAGCGGACACCGGCGGCGTCGGTGTACATGGCTCGCTCGACCACGATCTCCACCGGCGCACCGCCGAGACTCTCGACGATCATCCCGAACCGCTTGCCGCGGGTCTCCGGGAAGAACTCGTTGGCAGCCGGCGCGATGTTGAACCGCGCGTTTGCCGCGATGTCGTACTCGCGCGCGATCGGCGCCGTGCCGTCCTCGAACAGCACGGTGGCACGGATCCGGCCTGCCACCGGCGACGTGTTGGCAATCAGCACGTACGTCTCGGTCTCCCTGGCGCCGCCGAGCTCACCTTCGGCCATCGCCCACCGCGTGCCCGTCGTCGTCTCTCCGGGGCTGTTGTGCGCCTCGTGCCACGTGTCCGAGGTCGGCCCCGGCCACCACATCGCGCGCTCGACGATGATCGGCACGCCGTTGGTCGAGGTGATCCGCGTCGACACCGCGACGTCGGCCAGCGCCGCGTCCGCCTGATCGACCCAGATGTTGAACCGGCTGCTGCCGCCCACTTCGTACGTCTTGGTGATCACCTGGCCGCTGCCGAGCAGGAAGTCGGCCTGCACGGTGGCCGGTGTCGCCTGCGGGTTGGCAATCAGGATGAACAGGTCGAAGTAGTTGCCCGTCGCGCCCTCGGCGAGGAACCACTGCGTGGCCGGCGCCGTCACGCCGGCGCTCTCGTGTCCGGCCCCGAGGGGGCGGCCCGGCTTGTCGAGATACATCGCACGCTCGGCGATGATCGGCACGCCGTTGGTGGACTCCACGATGGCCGACAACTCGGCGTTGGCCAGCGGTGCCAGCGCCGGATCGGTCGCGCCCTCGTCGTCCACCCAGATGTTGAAGCGGCTCTGCGCCTCCACCACGTAGTGCTTGATCAGCGGCGCCCCACTCGGGAGCAGGTAGGTCACCTTCACCTGCGCGTCCTGATCGTTGGGGTTCTGCACCAGGTAGAACAGGTTGAAGTTGCCGAACGTCGCGCCCTCGGCGAAGTACCACTTGGTCGCGGTGCGCGTCAGGATGCCGCGCTCGGCGTGGCTGCCGTACCCGCTCTGATCCCAGGTCATGGTCCTGTCGGCCACCACCTGGACATCGGCTTCCACCAGCGTCGAGAACTCCGCCGCCTCGAGGCCGGCCAGTGCCTCGACGTCGATCGTCGCGCGGCTCATCGGCGCAATCGTCGTGTAGTGCCGCACGATCGTGCCGTCGCCCTTCTGGAACCGCGTCAGCACGAGTGCGGTCGTGCCGGTGGGGTTGGCCAGCGCCAGCCGCGTGTCGAAGAACGCGCCCGTCGCCCCTTCGGCGAGGTAGGTGATGACGAACCCGCGCGGGTGGGTGCCCTCGAGCAGCTCCTGCAGGTTCGTCTTGCCGTCGCCGTCGGGATCGTCCCCGGGACCGGATCCCGGGCCGCCGAACGGATCCAGCCCGTACCTGGTCTCGAAGTCGTTCGACAGGCCGTCACCGTCGGCGTCGCCCGTGGGCTCGAGCGTGGGCAGCCCGATCGTCGCCGACGCCGTGTTGTTGGCCGGCACGGGATCGAGCACACCCGCCGTGACCGTCGCCGTGTTCATGATCTGCTGCCCCGGCGTGGTCGCCACGAGCTTTGCGACGATCTGCACGGTCGCCGTCGCGGCGGGTGCGAGCTGCCCGAAGGACACGCTGACGTTGTTGCCCGCGGCGCTGCAGATGCCGCCCGCGCTCGGCGCGCACGAGACGTACTCGAGTCCTGCCGGCAGGTTGTCGGTGATCACCACGCCCGATGCGGGATCGGTGCTCGGGTTGACCACCTGCAGCGTGAACGTCACGTTCTGCCCGGGCAGCAGCGTGGTCACGTTGGCCGTCTTGGTGAGCGACAGATCGACGCTGTACCCGAGCTTCTGCAGCACCGCGTCGCCGTCACCACCGCCGAACGCGGTCTGGAAGGGATTCACCAGTCGGAACCCGTCGAGGTTCTTGTCACTGTAGGCGCCGCCGTCATTGGTCGTGCCGCCGAGATACGTCTCGCCCGCAGCGTTGGTCGCGATCGCGTAGAGCGCCTGGCCATTGGTGTTCGAGCCGACGTAGCTGGAGAACACGAACGCCGTGCCCGTGGGGTTCAGGATCTGGACGTACGGCGGCATCTGCCACAGCTGGAAGCCCTCGAGGGCGCCGAGTTGCGGCAGGTCCACCGAACGCGTCGAGCCGACGAGATGCACGCGGCCCATCGGGTCCACGGCGATGTCGTTGAGCGTCTCCGTGTTGTTGCCTCCGGCGAAGGTCGAATACACGCGTGACGCTGCACCGGTCTTGGTGAGATCGAGCTTGATGACGAAGCCGTCCCAGGGTTCCTGGCCGCCGCCGACGGGGGTGTTGAACTGCCGCGCCGCCCCGGGTGTCACGGGAAAGTCCGTGTCGGACCGCGACCTGCCGCCGACGTAGACGAAGCCCGCCGCATCGATGTCCAGCGCGTACACGTGATCCGTGTCGGTGCCCGAGATGTAGGTCGAGTACAGCAGACCGGCCGTGCCGGCGATGTTCGTGTCGATCTGGCTCACGAACCCGTCGGTCGAGTTGCCGAGGCGAGGGGCGAAGCCGTTGAGTGTGGGCAGATCACCCGTGGAGGTGTCGCTGCCGAACGTGACCTTGCCGTTGCCGTTGGCCACGACGTCGGCGCGATTGGTCATCTCGCCCTGGCTGCCGCCGAAGTACGTCGAGTAGACGAGTTCGCCGGCCTCGGTGTAGCGCTGCACGAACAGGTCGTCGGTACCCCACCGGGTCGTGCGATAGGCGTTCGGCGTGGTCACGAAGCCGTCGGTCGTGCTGTTGGACGCGGTCTTGCCGACCACGTAGGCGTTGCCTTGCGCGTCGACCGCAACGCCCGTCGCTGCCTCACGCCGGGTGCCGCCGATGTAGGTCGAGTAGGACAAGCCGCCGCCGGGGGTCAGGCGCGTGTAGAACGCGTCAGCCGACTGCGAGGGTTGGCCCGCGTCGAAGCCGAACGTGGGGTCGGCGGCGTCGGGCGTCACCGGGAAGTCGGGCGACAGGGTGTCGCCGACGATGTGCACGCGCCCCTGCGCGTCGACGGCGAGCCCGCCGGGAATGTACTCGGGAGCCCAGGTACCCTCGTTGAGGGTTCCGCCGAACAGCGTCGAGTACACCAGCGCCGTGCCGGCGGGGTTGAACTTGCTCACGAAGTAGTCACGCGGGTACAGCCCTCCAGGGGACGGTGTGCCTGCCCGTTGCGGCTGGTACGCGCCTGGCGTCGTCGGAAAGCCCGCGTGGTCTTCGCTCGTGCCCAGCACGTAGATGAAGCCGTCGGCATCCACCTTCACCGCGAGGATGCCCTCCTCGCTCGTGCCGCCGAACCAGGACGAGTAGACGAGCACGGGGTCGATCACGAGGGGTCGCGTGCGGTCGTACTGGCCGACGCGGAAGCCGACGCGCCGCGCGGCCGCGTCGAGCGTGAAGGCACTCTCGACCGGCATCCGCATGCCGCGCACGTCCTGGTAGGCGATGGGGGCCTGCTGGCGCAGCGTGTGACCGGACACGTGCACGAGGAGATCGCCCGTGGTGCGGTCGATCTCGAGGCGATCGGCGCCGTGGACGATCATCGCGGCATCGTCCGGGCTCGCGCCGGGGGCGACGACGAAGTCGTATTCGAGCTGCCGCTGGTTGCCGTAGTACACCACGTCGATGCCGGGACGCACCTGCTCGGCCACCACGCGGCCATAGGTCTCGATGCCGCTCTGCCACCCGGCGCGCGCACCGACGTAGCGGTTGACGACGCCCGGCAGGCGCGTCTCGCCGACGAGCCGCTGTGCGCCGGTGCTGCCGGCCACGCTGAACGTGACGTCGGCACGGCGCCCACCGGCGACGAGCGCCACGGCGGCGCCGCGCGGCGAGATCGACACGTTGTAGCCGTGGCCGCGCGCGACGAAGGCGCGGGCACGCTCCATCTCGCGCGCCTCGAAATGAAGCGGCATCGTCGCGAGGTCGGCGGCGGTGCGCGCGGGCGCGGCCGCCGCGGAGACGGGACGGGGCGTCGGCCGTTCCGTCGACGCCTGGAGCGTGGACGCGGACCGGAGCGGCGCGACCGCGGAGACGGTCAGGAGCGACGCCACGAGCGCCGCACTGGATCGGAAGAACGCAGGATGAATGACTTGCACGATGATGACCTCCAGCTGCCGCGGCGCGATGTCGCAGCGCTCGTCGGAGAGTGGCGCCGCCGCAGCGTGCGTGACACGTGCGATGACGCGGCTCCTCACCGGAACCGGGGGCGTATACGTGCGTGAATTGGCGAAGGTTCGAAAGAATATTTGCGTGCCGGCGCGTTCGTTCGACGCAGTTTTCACGTTGCACGGGCGCATTTGCCGGAATCCGGTCCTGACCAGGGTCACCGCCTGTATGTGTGCGAGATAGCTTACGTCACGCGTCGGCCGGGTAACGAACCGCCGCACGGGACCGAACGAAGGAGCGTGGTGCGCGGCGCGGCGTTCGGTTCCGAACGCAGGTGTCCGGAAGCGGACACTGGCCGCCGGCCCTGTGCGTCCACCCGTCTGGCCGGGGCGGACGGCCTCCACAGGCAGCGAACGGGCGACGAGGGGGGTTCGGTATACTGCGCGCTTCAGATGAACACCCCTCCAGCCCCACCGTCCCCCGGCCAGTCACATGGTCTCGTCCGCCGGTTCGGCCTGTTGCAGGCCACGGCGCTCAACATGTCGAACATGATCGGGATCGGGCCGTTCATCACCATCCCGCTCCTGATGACGGCGCTCGGCGGGCCGCAGGCGCTGCTTGGCTGGATGGTGGCGCTCGTGATCGTGATCGCCGACGGGATGATCTGGAGCGAGCTCGGCGCGGCCATGCCCGGATCGGGCGGGACGTACCAGTACCTTCGCGAAGGGTTCGGCCGCGAGCGCTACGGGCGCCTCATGGCGTTCCTGTTCATCTGGCAGTTCATCCTGTCGGGCCCCCTCGAGATCGCCTCGGGCTACATCGGCTTCGCGCACTACGCGCGCTACTTCTGGCCCGACATGACGCGCGCCCACGTGATCGCGATTGCGATGGCCGTGGGCGTGCTGAACATCGCGCTGCTCTACCGGCGGATCGAATCGGTAGGCAAGCTGACGGTCACACTCTGGGCCGGCACGCTGCTGACGACGGCGGCGGTGATCGTGAGCGGCGCGCTGCATTTCGACGCTGGCACCGCCTTCGACTTCCCGGCGGGCGCCTTCGACTTCTCGATCGGGTTCCTGGTGGGCCTCGGCGGCGCGGCGCGCATCGGCATCTACGACTACCTCGGGTACTACAACATCTGCTACATCGGCGACGAGGTGCGCAACCCGGGCTACGTGATCCCGCGTTCGATCATCATCAGCGTCTTCGCCGTGGCGATGATCTACATGGCGATGAACCTGTCGATCATCGGCGTGGTGTCGTGGCGCGAGTTCGTGCCGGCCTCGGCCAACCCGCAGTCGGACTTCATCGTGTCGGTGTTCATGGAGCGGCTGTACGGCACCTCGATCGCCAGCGTCTTCACGCTGCTGGTGCTGTGGACGGCGTTCGGATCGGTGTTCGCACTGCTGCTCGGCTACTCGCGCATCCCGTACGCGGCCGCACTCGACGGCACGTTCTTCCGCGTGTTCGGCCAGCTGCACCCGACGCAGCACTTCCCGCACGTGGCCCTGCTGACCGTCGGCGTGCTGGCGATGATCGGCAGCACGCTGACGCTCGGCATCGTCATCGACGCGCTCGTGACGATGCGTATCCTCGTGCAGTTCATCGGCCAGATGGCCGCGCTGGTCCTGCTGCGGCGCACCCAGCCCGACATGCCGCGGCCGTTCCGCGTGTGGTTCTATCCGGTGCCGCTCGTCGTGGCGCTCTTCGGCTGGCTCTTCCTGTTTGCCACGACCGACCCGTTCGTCATCCTGTTCGGCCTGGTGCTGCTCGCCCTCGGTTTCGTCGCGTTCCTGGCCTGGTCCAAGCAGACGCGGCGCTGGCCCTTCGAGGTGAGCGCCACCTAGTCGCGCGTTGTCGCCCGGGAGGGGTGTCCGCAGCTGGGACGCGCTCCCCGGGCGCGCGCGCGCAGGTTGACCGGGCGCGCGCAATTTGGCAGCGTACACGCGCACACGCCAGACCGAAGGCCCAACATGACCTCACAGACCGCCCCTGCTCCCGTCGCCGGCCTGCCGACGTTGGCTGGCCTCTGCTCGCTCTCCGAGGCAACGGCACCCGGCCTGAGCGTCGACGCCACCGTCACGCGGCTGAAGCGACTGCACGCCGTCGGCCGCGCGGCGCACCGGGTGCTCGTCGCCCGCATTCCCAGCGAGCCGCAGTACGAAGCGAAGATGCTGTACAGCCACCACGCGTGGCTGCTGGCCGG